>JBNAKO010000267.1:0-18454 GCA_049706495.1 Methanosarcina sp.
GGGAGTATGATTCTCGCAGGATCAATGGCGTAAATATGCCGCAAATGATGAGCGACCTTGAAAGAATTGGAAATGAAGGCTGGGAACTGGTTTTGATCAAGGACGATATTGATGAAGAAGGAAGGGTAACTGCTATTTTAAAAAGGGCAAAGCTCGATACGCTATCTGTATAAACTTTATTTCTTTTTTATTTTTACTACCTTTTCTGTAATAAATAACATATTAGCCAAAAATAGTTTTATTCTTCTACTAAGGCTTACTACTTTCCGTAGTCTCCGAAGTAGCTTAACGTTCATCCTGCAGTTTTCTTAGATTTTCCAGTAACCATCATAAAATACTTTAATATAAAAAACAATTATTAGACTTTAGATCGAGAAATGGAGGAGAAAAATGAGTAGTAAAAAAAGAATTCCAATGAAGGTTATAAAAAATCCTAAAAACATTGGGACGGTGTCACAGAGTGAAGATACCAGCCTGTATAGTCCTTTAATTATCGGTGATGGTGATATTGATTATAGCTGTGGTAAATGTGGCAAGGTGCTCTGTACAAATATGTCCGAAAGTCAGATGAAGGGTATCACATTAGTTTGTTCAAAATGCGGTAGCTTTAATGAAATATGGGAACGTAGTCATGGTTAAACCTTAATTTTAACAGATTTGTTTTTTTCAATATAATTTTTGCTCACTTACTTATTATCATGAGCCTGGGAATGTATATAGGAGCCAGGAAAGAGGCAGGTATTAGATAAGCCCCTCATTTTCTACCGATAAGCCATTTTTGGTAGTAGATCTGAGTTATGGAAAACCATACGCATAACGGTCTCTCTATAATTTATTCAAATATGAAGAATGTACTTGCTTTTGCGGAATTGATCAATGACTTACGTATACACCTCAGTTTTCAATTCTCTATGTTTGAACAGCCACAATTACTGTCTCAGTTAGTTTCCATGCTTTATAGATAGCTACGTAAAATGAAAACATTGTTAGATTTGGCTCTAAATAAATACTAAAAACTAAAAAACATCACTAAAAAAGAAAAAATGACAACTTTTTACCCTAAAGGTAGTAATTTTTGATTTTTAGCTGATTTTTAGGAAAAAAATACTGACATAAAGTCAAAAATAACTATAATTAATTTCATAAAATCATCTTTGGAGTTGAACATGCTCCTTTATATCAGGCAATCTCTTGTTTACTCTTCTTTAAAAATCGCTATCGTTTAAAACCTGCGGTGTGTCTAACTTCAGTTTCGTTCCAGAAGCTATGTAAATTTTTAAAAAATAGCCATCGAATAACCTTATATTTTGAAGGAATCTATTTTACTGACAATAACCAAACACACTATTCTGAAGAAAATTAATATTACATAAGAATAGGCTTATAAAAAAAAGGTTTATATCTGTAATAAATCTTTTATTATATCCTTATCTGGATGTATTCTCATAAGATACCCATATTAAAGACCTGAAATTTTGGCCGCCCACCAATACTGATTGATGTCTCATGGCATAGTCTCAAACATGGCCTATGCTTGCGTTTATATGCC
The DNA here is from genome assembly GCA_049706495.1 of Methanosarcina sp. Classification (GTDB taxonomy): domain Archaea; phylum Halobacteriota; class Methanosarcinia; order Methanosarcinales; family Methanosarcinaceae; genus Methanosarcina. The sequence continues at coordinate 1,550 of JBNAKO010000267.1, forward strand.
CCCCTCACAGCCAGGCCACAGCAGTGCCAAAATGTAGGAAAGGAATAGCCGTAAACTGTATTTTGGTTATTTTGGATTAATACCAATCAACAAATGATGGACTACCTAAATTTTGAATCTATACAATATATCTTTCGTGTAATAATCGAGTTAACTCTTTTCCTCAAAGGATTCCTGCATTGCCTTGAAATGATATTCATCGCATGGAGAAGACCCTTCTCCACTGTCTTGTCGGGGCTCAGTTAAATTCTCATTTATATGCGAACGCACTTTCATGAAATATGCCAAGGCTGCAATAGGTAAGGCATATCCTATTCCGTAGATAGCCATGTTAGTCTCCTGATCATCAAAGATCACGCTTAAAAAGTTGACCGCAAGCACAACTATTGTAAGTCCTACAAGATTTAATTCAAGTTCTTCAATATTATGGGTTCTCAGCCATGGAGGTAGAGGAAGAGGCTGAATAAATAATTCGTATATACCCAATGAGGTGATAAAGAGTACGGTTCCGACCAAAAACAAATGGACAATCTCTACAATGTGTACAATGATATTCTCTTGTGTATCTTCCACTCCAATTCCTAAACTCAATTCCCAGAGGAAATTAACAAGATTGATTCCACCTTTAATAAACAAAACAGCAGATGCAATAGCCAACCCAATAAATGGAATAAGGGTGAAGAAGCGCATCCCTGCTATAAATTTTACGAGTCTAATCATCATATCCCTTTTTACTTTTCTTTTGCCTCTACTCACCAAACCCAATACTATATTTCCGCTGATAAGGTTAGGGGTAGAGAAAGTAAATTTACATAATTCATAGTCTTATAAAATAAGAATTATAATATTTTATTCACTCTGAACTTAATTTGTACTCACATGAAAGAAGACCAGAAAAAAATCGGAAATGAAGGCTGGGAATTAGAATTTCTATTTAATAGCCTAATTTAACAGATTCTGCTAATAATACAGTATTTTTTTACACAAATCACACCGTATCGACATATTACATTTTAATAAAATGAATAATGTCGAAAAAAATCGTAAAATGTAAGACAAAACTTTGAATTGTATAAAGAAAACAGGAGGATGGGGCACATTTAAACATTATAACATGTATGCTCCTGTCAATTTTGGGATAAAAAAGTAAAATGAAATCTTGCAGAATGCAAAATAAATTTATCAGCTAATCACTCTTTTCAGATTGCTTTTTCATACCTTTTTACTCGTGTCTGTTTTTGGGAGGCGCCGCCAGACTAGCTGGCGGAGATACTCTATAATGTATAAATTCAAAATGTTTCTAAGCCTGCAAATGTATTCTTATGCTGAATATTGGTTTAGGTTTAGCGAATTTTTGATCCCGATGCAATTTCTTTATCCGGCATCAGGGCTGCAACAATTTCGCCCCCGTTGTCGGCTGCAAGCATCATCCCATTGGATTCTACTCCGCAGAGTTTTGCAGGTTTCAGATTAGCAAGTACGATCACTTTCTTCCCGACAAGCTCTTCAGGAGTATAGTATGAAGCCATGCCTGCTACAAGCTGCCTTGGTTTTTCTTCTCCAATGTCAACTTCGATCCGCAGGAGTTTTTTGGATTTCTTAATAGGTTCGGCAAGCAAAACTTTTCCTACTCGAATGTCGAGTTTTGCAAAATCCTCGTATTCAATCAAGGGAAGAGTCTCTATATACTTTTTTTCTTCGGCTTTTGCGGCATCTGCAGCATTTGCAGCTTTTACAGCTTTTACAGCTTCTGGACTATCTATAGCTTTTTCTGGTTTTGCAGCTTCTTCTGCAGGGCCCATACCTTCGGATTTAGAAGGTTCTTTTTCTTCACTTTTTCCTGCTGCTTTCTTTGCATTCGCAGCTTTTACTCGCTGGTTTGCAATTTCTTCCATTTCGCCGATCCTGTCATCTTCAAGCTTTGTAAAGAGAATCTGGGGTTTTACAAGTTTAGTGCCTGGGATCAGGGGCACCAGTGCTTCTTCATAGAGAGTGGAATGCAGATCATTTTCCTGGCCAAGTTCTTTCCAGGCTGTTTCCATTGTTTGTGGAATTACGGGTTCAAAAATTAAAATGAGGGCTTTTGCAACCTGTAGACAGTTGTAAAGCACCTGGCCACAGGCATCTTTGTCTCTTTTTATCAGGCTCCAGGGTTCGTGGGACTGGAAGTAGGTGTTTCCGAAGGATGCAAGAGTCATTGCTGAATCAACAGCTTTTTTGAATTCGTACTCGGACATTGCGGCTTTTACTTCTTTCAGGGTTTTTTCTATTTCCTGACTTACCTGTGGGTCAAGCTCCCCTGCCGGGACTTCTCCGTAGTTTTTGAAGGCAAAAAGCATTGTCCTGTACAGGAAATTTCCAAGCACTGCAACGAGCTCAGTATTGATTTTTTCCTGAAGCACATGCCAGGAGAAGTTAAGTTCCTTGGTGTGAGAGGTATAGCTTGCAAGATAATATCTTAAAAGGTCAGGGTGGAAACCGTGATCAAGGTAATCTTCTCCTACCCAGACAACATAGCCTCTTGTTTTGGAGAATTTTTTATCTTCGATTTTCACCATGCCTGAAGCTACAACTGCTGTAGGTGTCGAGTAATCTGCTCCTTTGAGCATTGCAGGCCAGAAAATGCAGTGGTGATAGGTAATATCTCCGCCTATGAAATGGACAATTTTCCCGTCTCCTTTCCAGTATTTTTCCCAGGAGTCCCCTGCCTTAGCAGCCCATTCTTCGGTAAAGGCAATGTATCCTATCGGAGCATCTACCCAGACGTAAACTACAAGGTCGTCATGGCCAGGGAATTTTACTCCCCATTCCAGATTTCTTGTAATGCACCAGTCCGTAAGCCCCTGCTTTACCCAGCCGATTGCATAATTTATGGCATTAATTGTGCCGCCAAGGTCATTTTCCAGGTAGGACATTAAAAAATCGCTGAATTCGGAAAGTTTGAAAAAGAAATGCTCCTGCTGCCGGTATTCTGCCGGACCTCCGCAAATAGTACAGACAGGGGCCTGAAGTTCTCCGGGCTCAAGATGTTTTCCGCACCCCTGGTCACATTCATCTCCTCTCGCAGTTTCTCCGCAGTGGGGACAGGAACCCTCTACATATCTGTCAGGTAAAAAACGGTTGCATTTAGGACAGTAGGCAATTTCAATAATTTTTGGGTACACATACCCTTTTTCAATAAGCTTGCTGACAATATCCAGAGTCCTGTTATGGTTTTCAGGGTCATCCGTTGTCCCGAATGCATCAAAATAAATGCCCAACTGCTTGAAAGTCTCATCAAAATGTTTGTGATATATCTCAACAAGTTCTTTGGGCGTAATTCCGAGTTCCTCGGCATTTACAACAATGGGAGTACCATGTGTGTCCGAGCCGCAGACAAAAGTAACTTCTCTTCCTTCTTTCTTCAGGGAGCGGGAAAAGATATCAGCCGGGACATAAGTTCTCAAGTGCCCTATATGGGCCTTGCCGTTCGCATAAGGAAGGCCGCAGGTAACAAGTACGGGTTTACTGGATGATTCTGGCATTTTTATCTCCATATATTTTTTGTGAATATAGTATAATTCGATGACCGCAATTCTGAAATATATTTCGTTTATGCTGCCTTGCGAGGTAAGCTATTTGAGGGATAGTTAATAATCCTATGTAAAGAAAGATGGGATAGGAGAACATAAATCAGGGTTTTATCATTTAAAGATTAAATTTAAGTTGTTTGGTTCAGGTTTATTCAGAGAACCAAGCAATTCTAATATTATTTATTAACTATTTATTCTCATAAATTCCCATAATATATACTACTTGAAGTTATTTTATAATAGATAAGTCCAGATTCTTGAAACTTTGTAAAGCCTCCCTTAAAAATTAAGGATAAAGCCTAATTAGATATTTCCTATATGGTCTGTAAGATATGAGCGGCAAAAATTTGGATCCAGAAGATAAAAATCCGGATGATATATCTGGAACAGATGCTGGGAAAAACAGCCTTAAAAGCGAAAATGAGGGCGTTAGTTCTAAGAAAGACAGTAATTATACCGGAAAAGACTCTATTTCTGAGACTTTCTCTTCTAATAATACTTTTCCTGATACACACTCCCTAAATGCTTCTTTTTCTAATGAGCCTCCAGGATCTGCTAGTTCTGAGAATACAAATTTTAATAAAAATTCTTCTTTTAATCCTCCTAACGAAATTCAATCAACTCCATCAACCCCCTCGACTTCAGCAACCTCATCAATTCCATCACCTCCTTCAACGCCTTTACAAGATTCTTTAAGAAATGAAAATGGAGCTGGTAATTTAAATCTGAATTCAAACCCTTTTCCGCAGAAAAAGAAACGTAACCTCTTATCTTCAATTTTGATTGTTATAGGGCTTTTTACTATTATACTGGTCAGTATTGCGGGAATTTCTTATGTTTTCGGGCTTGGAGGAGATTCGGAAGGTTCAGGAAAAGTAGCTGTTATCTATGTCCAGGGCACTATACTGTCAGGGAGCGTCCCTTCAGGGCTTGGGTATGCTACTTCGGAAGAGATTTCGGAAAATATCCGGAATTCAATTGCGGATGAAGGGGTAAAAGCAATTGTACTCCGAGTAAATAGCCCTGGAGGATCTCCTGCAGCTGCCCAGGAAATTGTAAGGGAAATCAAGCGGGCCAGGGAAAAAAATATTTCTGTTGTAGTATCTATGGGAGACCTTGCAGCCAGCGCTGCATATTATATAGCTGCGCCTACCGATTATATTATCGCAAATCCCTCTACAAGTACAGGATCTATTGGAGTGATCTGGACTTTTCAGGATCTAACCGTTTCTAATAAAAGAGAGGGGATAGATTATTACATTTCAAAATCGGGAGATTTTAAAGATATGGGAAGCCCCTGGCGAGGCCTTACGGATGAAGAAAAAGAGTATGCCGATTCTGTAGTTATGGAAAGCTATGAAGACTTTATAACTGAAGTTGCAGAAGGCAGAAATTTAAGCAAAAGCGAGGTGCGAGCCCTTGCCGATGGCCGAATTTATACAGGAGCAAAGGCAAAAGAGCTTGGGCTCATAGATGGTTATGGAAACCTTTATGATGCGATTGATAAAGCTGCTGAGCTTGGAGGAATTGTAGGGGAACCAAGAGTTGTTTATGTAAATAGAGTGAGTCTATCAAGGTTGCTTCTTGGCTCGGATGCTGGAGAACCCAATAAAACAATCAACCAGGTTGTAAGCTACTTTGAAGAAAGTCCTTATGGAAAAATTTCAGCTTAATAGCTTCCAAAGTTTGGATAAACTTCCAAACTTTGGGCAAATTTCAGTCCAGTTCAGATCTGATTTGAAATCCGGTTAAAATAAAAAGTTTTTGAGAAATATTTGAGATAATCTCTGGCTTAATAACAGAAGCAGGAATGTAATTTTAATTTGACACTCTCAAATTAATTTTTAATAATTTTATTAATTTTTGATAATGTTATTTGATTTTTGATAGTTGTATTAATTTTTAATCATCTTTTATTTGCGTTCATTAAGTTTTGATTTATTGCTAATTTCTCTGAAATTCATTATTCATGCCCCATAAAATAATTATAAGATGAGTTCATTTTTTGTCCCTGAAAATTAGAATCCAGTTGTTTTTGAAATTTTTTTTAATTAATGCAACCTGGAAATAGCAAGTTATATATTATTCTACACGCAGGATATCTCGGGCTTAATATGCTGGAACTTAAATTTATTCGTAATAACCCCGATGTAGTCGGGCGCGCCCTTATTAATCGAAATATGGGCACAGAGCTTATAGATTCCCTCCTTAAATATGATGCCGCTTGGAGGGAATGCGTTGTTGAGGGTGACGATTTGAAACATAAGCGGAATGTAGTCACCCGCGAGATCGCAAACCTGAAAAAAGGAAAACAGGATGCATCTTCCAAGATTGAAGAAATGCAGGGCATAAACGACCGTATTAAAGAAATTGATGATAGTATTCGCGATTATAAGTCTAAAATAAATGAAATTTTGCTTAATATCCCAAATATTCCCTCTGAAACTACTCTAATAGGAAAGGATGAAAATGACAATCCTGTTATAAGGGTTGTTGGAGAACCAAGAGAATTTTCATTTACTCCAAAACCGCACTGGGAAATTGGAGAAGAGCTGGATATTCTTGACTTTGAGAGAGCGGCCAAGATTGCAGGCCAGGGCTTTGCAGTTTATAAAGGAATGGGCGCAAAACTTGAAAGAGCCCTTATAAATTTCATGCTTGATGTACATACAGAACAGGGTTATACAGAAGTTTTTCCTCCTGTGCTGTTAAATGAAAAAGCCATGACAGGTACAGGGCAGCTTCCAAAGTTCAAAGACGACATGTATGTCTCTACTGATGGTTTCTACCTTGCCCCGACAGCTGAAGTCCCTGTAACCAATCTTTTCATGGACGAATATATGGAGAATTTGCCGGTATTTCTTACTGCATATACCGCTTGCTTCAGACGCGAGGCAGGAAAACACGGCCAGGATACCAGAGGCATTATTCGCCAGCACCAGTTCAATAAGGTTGAGCTTGTTAAATTCGTAAAACCGGAAACATCTTATGAAGAACTGGAAAAACTTACCCTTGATGCCGAAGAAATTCTCAAGCTTTTAAAGCTGCCATATCGTGTAGTAAGCCTCTGTACTGGAGATCTTGGATTTTCAGCAGCCAAAACTTATGATCTTGAGGTATGGGTGCCAACGCAGCAGAAGTACAGGGAAATCTCTTCCTGTTCAAATTTCGAAGATTTCCAGGCCCGAAGAGCTAATATCCGTTTCAGAACCTCTGAAGGCCCGCAGTTTGTGCATACCCTGAACGGCTCAGGCCTTGCAGTAGGTAGAACCGTTGTTGCAATCCTTGAAAATTATCAGATGGAAGACGGAAGTGTAGAGATTCCAGAGATACTCAGGCCATATCTGGGTGGAGCGGAAGTAATTAAAAAAGAATAACAAAAATAAAAAAGAATAAAAAGAAGTTTATAGTTAAATTTTTCTGGCTATCTCTATTTTTCTTTTCATTTTTTAAATTAGTTTTATTTGTAGATATTTTTCATTTTTAGATTATTTTCTTTTTTAGATTATTTTTCTATTTAATTCAGGTTATTTTTAGTTTTTAATATTTTATTTTAAGCGCTGTTCTTTTTATAACATCTTTTATCTTCCCAGTCTCGTTCCAGAAACATTTGCTTCAAATTTCCGTATTACATATTGTTTTCCTACAAATTTTATCCAGAAGAAGGATATTGTTAAGTATAAGCGATTCACTCCAGCCAAGAGGAATGGCCCAGGCAGCTTTACCTGTAGACTTATCTACCTGCTCAGGAAGAAGTCCTGTACTGGTCGCTCCAATCAAGGCCCATTTAATACATTTAATTGCCTCATCTGCTAACTTCTTCATATTTTCATTGTCATTTTCCTGGTCTTTTTCATAAGGAGTATCAAGGGCAAGAGCAAGCATAGCTTCCGAAAGCCAGAGTGTGGTTACTATCCAGGGATTACCATCAATGTAACTGTCGTTTTCATATCGCTTGATTCCATACCCATTATTAACTGGCATTGAAAGCTTTTTCCGGATATTTTCTATCATAAAGGAAATCATATCTCTTTCTACTGGATTTTTTGGGGAGAGCATCCCAAAAGGCATATAGGCTCCAAGTGTACTTGCATCAATAGTTTTGTCAAGTCTTTCATTAAGTATTCCTTTTGCAAAATAACCTTCCTGGAGCCAGAAGCGGTCAATAGTGGCCTGTTTAATAAACTCGGCTCTTTTTTTCCAGCGTCTGGCCATCCCGTCCTCTCCGTTTTCTTCAGCGAGATGAGAGGCTCCCATAAGCCCGGCATAAATTGAGGCATTGGTGTATGTAAAAATCCCGTAATATGTTTCCCATAAATCCATACAGTTTTCATGAAGTCCTGTTTTAGTTCTCTTCATCAAATATTCGGCAGCCCTGAGGATAGAAACCCATACTTCTTCCAGGAATTCGGCTTTTTTCAGGCCTTCAAGAATTCGGTAATAAACGTCCATCGCGTATAGAGTAGACCCTGTTTCGTCTATTTGAGTTGAGTAATCAAAATTTCCCCAGGAAGGAGCTATATTTCCATTTAACCAGTAACGCTGGAACCAGGAACCGTCAGGAAGCTGGGTACGAATGCACCACTTAAAAAACATATCACAATATTCCGGATACCCGGAATGCTTTAGGGCAAGCACAACTTCTGAAGTATCCCTGTTCCAGCAAAAACCATATCCTCCGCATTTCTCAAAATTAGAATCAAATTCCGGGGCAGCCACAAAAGAGCCATGTTCACGGTCATTAAGGAGGTAGAGGGAAAGAAGAGCACGGTTATAAGCTCCGAATAATTCCTGGCGCAGAGTGTTATATTCTTCAAGTCCTGACATTTTTAGCACATGTTTTTTAGAAAGCCACATGACCCAGTGCTCGCGGGTCTTTTCAAAAATATATTCTAAAGGCAGTTTTGAGAGTTCATGTATCCGTTTATAAAGTAGGCTTCGAGAAGAGGCAGCTCCTATAAATATGACAAACTCATTTGCTCCATCTGCCTCAAGTTCAAGGTCCCAGGAAACTGCATTATTGATATTTCCAATATCTTCTTTATTTCTCTGAAGTTTTCCATCTTCCATATCATACTTGGCATTTGTCCACCACATAGTGTCCATAGCTTTTCCTATCTGCCATTCCGTAAATTCGGGAAGGGAATAAATGCCAATGTAATAATTTTGCCAGTACTGGGCAAGCAGGTGGGCTTCCGAGTCGCAGAAACCTGAGTTTTTCTTCGAAGTTTCTCCCACGTTAAAATTTGAATAGTAAAAGAATTTCCCTGAGATTTTTTTCTGGGATTGGACTTTAAACCTGCGGATAAGGACAGGCACATCAGGATGCACCAGGTCAAGAATTGAAATCCTGAGCCCACAATCATGATAAAGTTTTGTGGAAACAATATTTGTGTCTTCTATATAATTCTGAATAGAGTGCCAATCGTTGTCGTTTGTCCAGAGCAAGCGCTCCCCTGTATGGATACAGGCAAGAGATTCCTCCACGTGCTGGGCATGGTCTCTGCGAGGGTAAAAAAAGCCTAAAATATCCCCTTTTCTCCCCATTGTCACAAGCAGTTCGTTATTTCCAAGAATGGCATTTGGCTGCTTAATCACCTTGGCTCCCCTCTTGTCTGGTATTCCTGGGTTGGACTGGATGGAGGTAAAGAAATTACATGTTCGCAGAATTTCTTTCCTGTAGCTTTACAACTAACCTCCCTTACACTTATTGTCTTCCCAAAATATTCGGTCAGGTAGCCTGCAAAATAGCCGCTCATAAAAGCACATACAGGCTGGTCAGCCCCTCCGTAAACGTCAGCAATAAACGAGTCTTTTACAGTGATTTTTCCTTCATAGGTCTCAGGGTCCAATTCAATTTCCAGAATCCCCCAGCCCACACCTCTGTAGAGCTCTGCAAGCACACTTGCAAAATTATCATTATTAAGAGGCATGATACTCTTAAAATATTTTGCTGCATGAATTCCCCCTTTCAGGCCCGAAACCATAAGAAGCCCTTCCCCATGAGGGATATTCTGGTTTAGCGTTTTTATTATGTCAACAATTGTAAGGGCCCTGGCCATGACTCCCCTGACCCCTATTACATTCAGGGGAAAATCGACTGAATAAACCATCCCGTATTTTGAAAGCCCATGTTCTACTCCTTTTACAACATCAAGACTTTCTATTTTTCGGGCAAACGCTTCAGGGTCAACATCCCCCTTAAGTTCCGTAAATACGGAATATTCCCCTGTTTGTTGTGTAATATTATCCAGATGTCCGAACATAATGAAGGCATTTTCTTTTTCAAGAAAATCAGTTATTTTTGATAAAGATCCAGGCTCCTTCGAATAAAAAATTTTAAACCACACAATCTGCGAGTTTTCATTGAAGCCTGCGAACATGAATAAATCTTTAACCATTTGCCTCAAACTCCCTTGGAATATTATACATGTATTTGATTAGTTAAATTACGTCGTTGAATTTTATATCGTTAAATTAAATGATAATTAAGTCATTTTATTGAGCTTTTTAAAGACCTCAGCTTTGAAATCCATAACTACAGCCATAAAATTGACTGCTGCATCAAAAGGTGTGGAGTGCACACTGAAATAAGAATGCACATCTCCGTCCCCTAACCATTTTGTACACATATAGTAATAGTGATCTGAAGTAAGCAGATGTTTCCAGATCTGCAGGATCTCAGGATCTCTGGTTTTTTTCACAAAGGGCTCAAGTAATTTCATTTCTTCAAAGCAGCGCCTTTGCATGTCATTTCCAAGCCACGCACTTGTATCGCGTTCCATGTCAGCCCAGGAAATTGTGGAAAAATCCCCTACATCAATCTCGGCTGCAGGTTTGTATTTCTTAACAAGTTCAGAAGGGGTGCTGAAATTAAGGTGGGTCTTAAGAACCTCTCCAGGTAATTTTTGCAGGAAACCAAAAATTCCGGTTTCTTCCCACTGGTGCTCTCCGAAGGTCTCGTAATCCATGAAAATATTTACACAATTTTCCTTAATTCCTGAAGCCCAAGAAGCCCATTTTTCCGCAGTCAGAGGATATCCTTCCCACCATCTTGCCGAAAAGCGATACCCTATATCATCGCTTAATTTGTAATTCCTGAATATAACAGGAAGGCCTGAACCCTTTGCTTTGTAAAGTACATTGGGAGACCTTCCATCAAGCATATGATCTGCCCCTTCAGCAAGAATTGCCTTGTAGCCAAGGTCGGAAACAATTTTTGCGATAGTATTGTTATAAAGCAGCTCTGTGTTCCTGAAAACCTGAGGTTTGACTCCTAACAGGTCAAAGATACGCTCTTTGTGTTCTTTTATCTCCTCTCTAAATTCGGTTTTATCTTCAAAAAGGCTTGCAAGAGAATGATAAAATGTTTCATCCAGGAATTCCACAGCCCCTGATTCTGCCATCTGGCGAAAGCTTTCAAGTACATCTTTTCCCCAGAGCTCGCACTGCTCAAGGAGCGTCCCACTTATTGAAAGAGAAAACCTGAATTTTCCTTTATGCTCATCTATAGAGTCAAGAAGCGTATTGTTTGCAGGAATATAACATTTCCGTGCAACTCTTTCAAAAATTTCTCTGTTACTTCTTTCATCAAAATAACGGAAAAAACCCGTTCTCTCATCAGGCCAGAACCTACGAAGCCTGAATGGCTGATGCACCTGGAAATACATACAAACCGAGGTCATGCTTCCTCCTCGATTACAGCTCTCCTGAAATCCGATATAATCGAAAAATAGTTAACAGCTTTCTCATATCCTTCTCTTATAGTTCCGGGATTCATAGAAAAGAAGATTTCACTTTGCTGGAGATATCCAAAGACCTGTTTTAATTTCCAGTAATCATTCTTTTCTTTAAGCCTGACTAATTCCTCTCCAACTCTTACCAGTTCTCTCAGGTAAAGTTGCTGGGCATGGTTTCCTAAGGCATTATGCATTCCGTAACGGATTGTTTTTTCACTCCTGAGTGTAGGAAGTCTTTGAGGTGCAAATTTTTCAGCGACCTCGGATGGAGTGAGCATTTCAATACCTTTATTTTTAAGGGCTTCCGGAAGATTTCGCATAAAGTCAGCTATTGTGCTCTTATTTTTGTAGTGAAAGCACAGGTTTGTATAATTAAAATAAAGGGTTAAAACATCTCCTTCAATACTTGAGATCCAGTCTGCAAACTTTTCCGGAATAAGGGGGTATCCTTCCCATTCTTTTTCCGAAAATCTCAGTTCAAGGTCTTCGCTGAGATTTATATGCCTCAATAAGGTTGGAAGGTGGTTTTCAAAGAGATAAACAGGCTCATAGCCATTCGTAAGGTTTTTTGACCCTTCCACAACAATGCATTTAAAACCCTGCTCTTTAAGTAAATCTCCCACTCTTTCCGTATACAAAAGTTCCGTATTTACAAAAGTCCTGGGAGTAATTCCCAGCATTTCGTGAAGTAGCTCTTTATAACTTATGACTTCCTCCTTAAACCAGGACAGGTCAGGATATAAAGAACTTAATGAATGGTTGACACAGCTCCCTGTAAATTCCACATCTTTGCTTTCCGCGAGTTCATAGAAAGATTCAAGAAGCTCCAAATCCCATCTGCACTGTTCCAGAAAAGGCCCTGAAAGGTCAAAAGAATATCTTCCTCCCTTTTCGATAGATTCCATAATGAGTTCATTGAGTCTCAGGAAATGTCTGCTTATTTTTAAAAATTTAGAAAAAATATGGTTTCGGTCAAAGTACCGATCCATTTCAGGCACCCCGGAAAACCCTTCTACTGGCCAGTACCATTTAGGATTATAAGGCAGATGCACTCCCATACAGATGCACACAGCTTTCATAACAAAGTAATGTTGTGCGGAAACATACTAAAAGCTATTGATTGGCTTAATTTTAGATTTTTTTAAAATGCTGGATATTACTTGATAACTAAAAAGAAATAATTAAGGAATAAAGCTCAAAGTAAAACAATTAAAGGTCGAATAATTAGAGACAGAATAATTAAAAAGAAGTAATTAAAAATAGAATATTAAAGAGAAATAACAAGAGATAGAAACTATAAAGGATAGGAACTATAAGAGATAAGATAAGATAAATTAATAATAGAATTATTAAAAAGCAATAATTAAAAAAATAGCCATTAAAAAAATAGCCGAAAAAAGAGTAATTAAAGATGGAAGATCTATGTGATCATTTATTCCATCATAAATCTTGTAAGGCTGCCATAAGCTTCCGAGATTTCCTTCAAAGACAAAGAAAACTCAAAATCTTTTCCTTTAATCTCAAGACTATTTCCTTCTACTTTCCCAATGACTGCATAAGGAATGTCTTTTAAGATCTTCCCTACAGTTTCAGGTTCGGATGTAGCCAGCAGGGCTCTTGAAGGAGTCTCAGTGAACAAAAGTTCATCGGCCTGCATATTCTCGATATCGCTGAGGTCTATTTTTGCGCCTGTGTTTTTGCACATCCTTGCAAGCGCTATTCCGATCCCTCCAAGGGAGATATCGTGAGCAGAACTGAGTTTTCCACTTTTTACAGCTCTAATTAGGGCTTTTAAGATTTCTGAGGCATTTTCCGGCACTTGAGGTACTTTTCCGGCGTTCTGGGCTTCAAAACAGGCATAGTATTCTGAACCTCCCATTTCAGGGGTTGTCTGCCCTACCAGGATAATACTATCCCCGGGCTTTACAAAATAGCCTGAAGGAAGTGGAATTTCAAGATCTACTTTTCCTATCATTCCTATAGAGGGAGTTGGGAGAATTGCAGTTTTAAATTCATCGCTTTCATTATATAGAGAAACATTTCCTCCTACCACAGGAATTGAGAGTTCTCTTGCTGCATCCCCAAGTCCAAGGATTGCATTTTTGAACTGCCAGTAAATCTCAGGCTTCTCAGGGTTTCCAAAGTTCAGGCAATTTACAATGGCAAGCGCTTCTCCACCTTTTACTGCAAGGTTCATAGCGTTTTCAATGATTGCAGTCTTTCCTCCTGCATATGGATCAATTAGCGTAGCTCTGGGCTGACAGCCGCAGGAAAGTGTAATTCCTTTCTTGTCTGTAATTTTGAGGACGCCCGAATCCTCTCCAGGCTTGACTACGGTTCTTAACTGGACTTCATGGTCATACTGCCTGAATATCCATTCCTTTGAAGCAATATTATCCGAAGAAAGAACCTTCAAAAAGGCCGCTTTAAGGTCTTTGGGAGTTTCAAGCTTTTTATCTTCTTCCGGTCTCGGAGCAGGAGCTGTGGAAATTCTTTCACAGGTTGGGGCTCCTCCAGTAAGCAGCTCAATCGGGAGATCAGCAACGATTTCTCCTCTAAATTCTACTGTGTATCTGAGTTCTTCTGTCAGGTGTCCGACAACAGCGCCGTTAAGGTCATATTTTTCTACAAGCGCAAGTACAGCGTCCACATTTTCAGGAACCACTTCAAAAAGCATACGTTCCTGAGATTCAGCAAGTAGAATTTCAAAAGCATTCATATTGGGTTCGCGCTGTGGGACTGTATCCGTAATAATGTGCGCTCCAAGTCCACCTTTTGCTGCCAGTTCCGAGCTCGCTCCCCCAAGCCCTGCAGCTCCAAGGTCTTTACAGGACTTTACATAGCCTTTTTCGATGGCTTCAAGGGTCATTTCTATTACAAGTTTTTCAGTGTAGGGGTCCCCTACCTGCACACTTGGGCGGTCTTCAGCTTCGGCGGATTCTGAAAGATCTCTGGAAGCAAAGGACGCTCCTCCAAGCCCATCTCTTCCTGTGCTTGAGCCTGCAAGTATAAGTTTATTTCCAGGCTGCTGGGAACGGGCAGTCATTATATTTTCTTCCCGGCAGAGGCCTACTGCAACTACATTTACAAGAGGGTTCCCGCTGTAATTCCTATCAAAAAAGGTTTCTCCATTAACAACAGGTACTCCTATGCAGTTTCCGTACCCTGCAATCCCCTTAATAATCTGTTCAAAAAGGAAAAGATTTTTTGGGGTATCCAGAGGCCCGAAATAGAGGGGGTCCATAAGGGCTATAGGCCTTGCTCCCATGGAAATGATATCCCTTACAATTCCTCCTATCCCTGTTGCAGCCCCGTTATAAGGATCTACGTAAGAAGGGTGGTTGTGGCTTTCCATGCCTATGGCGAGTGCATATCCGTCTTCGAATCTGATGATTGCAGCATCGTCTCCAGGCCCTATAATTACGTTTTCTCCAGTTGTAGTGAATGTTTTTAAAAGAGGAGCACTTGAACGATAAGAGCAGTGCTCACTCCATAAATTTAAAAAACAGCCCTGTTCTACCAGGGTAGGCTCTCGCCCAAGTTCTTCTCTTATAATCTTCAGGTCTTCTTCAGGTAACATTTCCTTGCCTCTAATTTAACCTCTTTTAGATGCTAAAGCCTTAATTTTTTTGATAAATCTCTAAAAATTTCTAATATATTTCTAATAAATAATTCTTGATTACAGATTTTTATATCCTTAAAAGTATAATATCAGATAGCTTATGCCGACATAAAGGGTAAAGGGTTAAATAAATATTTCTGACACCCGAGTTCCGTTTCGGGATCACAGAAAATCTTCGATTTTCTGGGAGTTGCGATGTAATCGCAACAGCAAGGTGTCCTTTTCACTCGCTTTGCTCGCTCAAAAAGACTTATTGTTTCGTTCACTTTGTTCGCTCAGGCAAATTGCAGGCTTATTTAAAAGTTATAATTCTTTTCATTTTCTTCTCTTGCTCAAGAGGACTTAATATGTCGGCGCTAATTTACACTTGCTCAAAAAGAGAAAATTAAATAGAAAGGCATTGTTAATTAAACATAGTTAACTCTTTATTTCTGTACTTCATTAATAGAAGAACCGAGTACTTTAGCATTTGAAGACTTTTCGTATAACACTTTGTCTTTCTTCTCAATCTTGCCAGAAAATGCTCAATATGCTGTTGTATCCTTCAACAGTATATGTTTCTGTTTTTGATTGAGTATGATTTTTTCTGGCATTCTGGAACAAACTCTGCATATGCTTTCCAATGATCAGATTAGTCATCACTTTCCCTATCTTTTTCTTCTTTAATTTTTCCCAGAGTTGTCGTCCAGTTTCTGTTCCTCTATTACCAAAAGAGCAGTCGATGAACTTTTTCCCAGCTCTATTAACAGCAATCCAGATCCAGCAATATTTTTTTTATTATTTTTGTTAGCTATGTAAGTGTGCATCTCATCGAGTTCAACAATAGATATTTCATTTTCGCTTTTTAAATCTTCTAATTCCTGGCCAAATTTCTTTATCCATTTTTGGACAGAAACATGACTAACACCTAATAACCTTCCTATAGAGCGAAATCCTAACCCTTCAAGATAGAGTTGCAGAGCCTGTCTCTTAACAGAAGTAGAGAAGGCAGTTGATTTTAACTCCACTGAATAGTTATATCCACAAGCACGGCATTTATAGCGCTGACGTCCATCAACTAGACCATTCTTTTTATGATCGGGACTCTTACATCTTGGGCAGTTCATACACAAATATACTTTCTAATACTATATATCTATATCTCTATTTACATACCGATGCCAATAGAAAATGTAATTTCATTAAGAAAAAAGAATTAAAAGTTAAATATTCTGGATCATTCTTTCTATTTTTACTCCAGTTTCGGTGAGGGAATACATTTCTTCTTTTTTTGTGATTAAGGCTTTTTCTTCGAGTTCTTCAAGAGTTTTTGCAATGGTTGGATAGACAATTCTAAGAGTTTTTGAGATTCTTTTCCCGTCCATTTCTCCTTTAGAAGAAAGTAAGGAGAGTACTTTTTGTCTTACGTTATTTCCATTTACAAAACCTATTAGTTCGTTCATCAGGTACCCCCGATATTGGTTGATTTATTGAAAATTTTTATAATAATATATTTATATATTTGAAATGTATATTATATACTTGTACAGAGCATAGAAAGAGATGGAGTTCAAGGTATATCTAGCTTGTCGCCGGTAAGGAAAGGCTTTTCTGACAAAAGCGAAGATTTAAAAGGCTTTTCCGATTTTAGTTGGCTTTCCAGAAAGGTTTTGAAATTGTCAATTTTCTAATCAGAGTATTTTCTGATGTTCTGATTTTTATGTTTTTAGGTTTCCTTAATGATTAAGGTATTAGGGTAAACTTGCTGAGCGTTAATCTTACTCTGGCTTTATTGATATACTGTGGATTTGATCCAGCTTTAATTGGCTTGATTAATCTAATTTAAGTTAGGGTGTTTAACTTTACTCTAAATAGAATCTTTCTATGGATCTATTAATATAAAAAGCGAAAAATATAAATCTACGAATGTATTTTGTACCAGCTGAATTTATACTTATGAGCATAAATTCAGTATAAAGTGCCTGAAAAATAC
>JBNAKO010000268.1:0-13268 GCA_049706495.1 Methanosarcina sp.
ACGTTTCTCAACCCTTTTTTCAGGTTTTCCCTGCCTCCATAGACCGCTCCTCTTTCGCTAAGGGAACTTGACGCAATATCTATGGGTTCTCTGAAATGATGGGCAAGGTGCAGGCGCATATAGGTACTGCAGCCTTGGGAACCATGATAAAGAATCATAGCGTTTTCAATTCCTTTGAAGGCAAGCGTACTTCCCATTGGCTGGCACATTACACAGGGGTTTACGGTAGCATAATTCCTTTTCGTCATCTCAGTGCTCCTTCCTTATACCTGGCTTTCAATAACATCATTAGGTTCAAGGTACAGGTATTCCGGTTCCAGGGTTATGTTTTTAAGGGCTATACTTTTACAACCTGAATACTGTTTTTTTGAAATTTCCTTTCCTGCAGCCTTTTCTATGGCTTTTTTTGTTTCTTTTTTTATTATTTCTTTCTCTGGCTCTGTTTCTTTTTCTACTCCGATTGTTTCTCTGTCTGATTCAATTATTCCAGGTTTTAAAACACGCTGCCTGACAGCTTTCCAGACCGGACTGTTAATGGAAGCATCTACCTCTCTTGCGAAATTTACAAACCCATCAAAACCTTCAAACTCAATTACTCTGTCGTGGTTAAAATCACAAAATGCAACCCCCAGTTTATATGCGATAAATCTCTCTTTTACACCTGCAACCATTAAGTCGGCTTTCTGTTTTACAAGCAGTTCGGCAAGTTCCAGGGGGTTTGCATCATCTACAATTACTGTCCCGTCTCGAACCGAATAACTGATCTGTTCGTAATCTTCTTTTTTCCCTGTCTGGGTCCCGATAATAACTACTTCCATCCCGAGCTCAGAGAAACCTTTGATAAGCGTAAGAGCTTTTGCAGGGCCACCCATGTATATTGCAGCTTTTTTACCCTTAACCCGCTCCCTGATACAGGAAATTTCAGACATTATACGGTTTATTTCTCTCTCCAGGATCTTTTCTGCCTTCTGTTTCATCTTTTCGGAGCCAAAAAATTCTACAGTTTTCCGAAGCGCTATGGAAATATCTTCAATTCCGAAAAAACTCACAGTTAAATACGGGATCCCGTATTCTTTCTGCATCCATTTTGCCAGATAGGTCATGGATCCGCTGCACTGGACAAGGTTAAGATCGGCTTCAGCAGCTCTTGATATGGATCGCGCAGTCGAATCCCCTGTCATGGAAACTATGACTTCAATTCCCATCTGCTCAAAGAGAGGCTTTATAAGCCAGACATCGCCTGCGACATTGAAGTCTCCAAGAATATTGATTTTTGGTTTTTTGACTTCGGGATTTACTCCTCTTCCTGGTTTCTTTCCCCCTTTCTTTTCCTTTTCTGTTTGAGAACTCAAAATTAACTGCTTTAAAGCATCACAAGCGGCTTTGTAGCCATCAGATTTATTGCCTTTAAAGCCTTCGGATTTTACGGGGAGCACCGGAACATTGTGTTTCTCGCTTGAAGCTTTGCATACAGCCTCCAGGTCATCTCCGATAATCCCAACTATGCAGGTCGAATACACGAAAATAACAGGTGGACGGTAGAGTTCCACAAGCTCGTCAATGGCATTTGAGAGTTTCTTTTCCCCTCCGAAGACCACATCTATTTCCTTCATATCCGTACTGAAACTGGTACGGTTTGTTTCAACCCCACTGGACTTTGCCCCACGGATATCCCAGGTATAGCCTGCACAGCCTATCGGGCCGTGGACAAGATGAATTGCATCGGTCACAGGGTTTAATACAACCCTTGCTCCCGAATAAACACATGCCCTCTGGCTAATGGCTCCCGCAAGGGAATTATTGTCACATGCAAGAGGGATTGTCTGGCCTTCTTCCTGCTTTCTCGTGATATATGGTTGTCTTTCTTCAAGAGTATCCACTATCCTGATTTTTTCTTTCATCTTTCTCCCTCCCCTCTGCTCAGATTTTCGATTTGCAGTGGTAGAAATCCGGCCTATTCGGTTTTAAGCTTTTAATATTCTAGGATTTTTGGATTTTCAGATTTTAATTTTTATACCTTTATTTTTAAATCTTAATTTTTAGATCTTAATTTTTAAAAGCTTATAAGAGAAGCTTAAAAAGTTTGGATTTTCAGAATTTCGGATTTTACTGGACAGTTTCAAGCAGCCAATCAGGGGAATCTCTATCTTTTCTCTCAAGCAGAGTATTTCCTATCCACTCAACAAGCCTTGCTGCACCGGCATATCCCATTATCGGGAAATAGTGAAGGTTCGCACGGTCCATAATAGGGAAGCCTACCCTGATCAGAGGTACATCTTCAGCCTTTGCAATGAATTTTCCATAGGTATTCCCGATCAGAAGGTTTACAGGTTTTCGCTTGATGATCTGATGCAGCAGGAAAAGATCTCCTCCGGAAATAATGTCAGTGTCCGGGTATTCTGGTCCAGTAAGGGCTTCTATTTCTTTTTCGAATTCCAGGCTCTGAGTGCCGGTAAGTATAACACTCGGCTCCATGCCCATTTCAAGAACCAGACTTGTAAGGCCTGAGATAATATCGGGGTCTCCATAGATAGCTACCCTTTTTCCATGGTAGTGAGGATGGGCATCTGTCATCATGTCCACAAGCCTTCCCCTTTCATCTTCAAGTTCAGGAGGAATTGCTACATTGGCAAGCTTTGCTGCATTCATAATAAAGCGGTCGGTGTTTCGAATCCCTATGGGCGTAGGTCCTATTTTTGCAGGAACTTTATAGCGGCTTTCCAGGATTTTTGCTGCCGAACCTCCTGCCATCCTGCAGAGAGCAATTGTTCCAAGGGAGTTTGCAGAGTCTTCTATATCCCCTACAGGAGTCCCACCCTTCGGATAAACTCCGGACTCTCCGGTTAATGGGGCATCAAAAACATCGGTAGTATCCGGAAAGACAATATTTGAGATCCCCATCATTGAGAGTATACGCTTCATTTCCCGGATATCGGCAGGTTCTACAAAACCCGGAATGAGGTTAAGTTTCCCATTTGGCTTACTTTTTTTAGCAAAAGTGGTTACAAAGGCTTTTACCATATTGTCATAGCCAGTTACATGCGTGCCTACATAACTTGGAGTAGAAGCTGCACAGATCTTAATTGACGGGTCTATAAGTTCTTCAGCTCTGACATCTTCTACAATAATGCCTACATCGTCTCCTATAGTTTCTGCCACACAGGTAGTATGGATGGCTATTACGTCGGGTTTGTATATTTCAGTCAGGTTTCCAAGAGCCTCTTTAAGGTTTGCTGCTCCTCCGAAAACGGCTGTACCTTCAGAGAAACTGCTGGTTGTTGCAACGGCATTTTCCCGGTAATGCCTGCTCAGGCACATACGTAAATATGAAAGGCAGCCCTGTGAACCATGGCTGTGAGGCATACAATTATGAACTCCAAGGGCTGCATAAACCGCACCTATCGGCTGGCAAATTTTTGCAGGGTTAATAGTTACTGCTTCTCTGGATACTTCTTCACACGGGGTGTAATCTAACATTTTTGTCCCTCCTTAAGCTATCTTGCCTTCATTGCTCTCCTTAATCTGTTTCTCCGGCTTTCCAGGGTGGGCGGATGAATCTCCAGGTCGGGCTGTGTAAGGCCATATCTATGTCCTTTGCGAAATTCAAAACTCCGGAAAAGCCTGTGTACCGGCCGCTGTAATCATAAGAATGGATCTGCCTTGAAGGGACTCCAAGTTTTTGGGCCCAGTATTTGTCTTTAATTCCCGAACAAAAGATATCGGGCTTAAGGGCCTTTACAAGGGCTTCGGTTTCATGATGGTTAAGGTCATCAATTACAACAGTTCCGTCCTGCATTTCAGGGAAAAGTCCTTCGTATTCCATAAGCCCTATCTTTTTCTTTAGTTCCTCAATTCGTTCAGGACCAATTGCAGGTTCGAGCTTTTCATCTTTTTCATAGTGTACGTCTTCAAGGATTGAACCGTGCGCTCTTCCTTTGATTTCAGGGATAATTTGCCTGCCTTCATAGTCATCCCTGTGGGCAAACTGGTAGCCTGCAACAACTACTTTCATTCCGAGTTCCTCAAAGAGGTTGGTATAATGATGGCTCCTGGACCCCCCTGAGTAAATGAAGGCAGTTTTTCCCTGGAGTTTTCTTTTGTACCTCTCGATTTCGCTGGCATACTTTGCAATTTCTTCAGCAATTATTTCTTCAGTTTTCCGGGTAAGTTCAGGGTTTTCAAAGAACTTTGCCATTTTCCTGAGAGACTTGGCTGTCATCTTCGTACCCACATAATTGACCTTCAACCAGGGAATCCCGTATTTTTCTTCCATCATCTGGTTGGTGTAGTTAATGGAACGGTGACACAGAAGAATACTGAGTTTTGCCTTGTGGGCCTGGGCAATTTTGTGGAAGGAACCGTCTCCGGTAAGGCTTGAGACAATCCTGTACCCTATTTTTTCAAGGATAGGCTGAATTTCCCAGAGGTCTCCTCCTATGTTATATTCTCCGAATATGTTAATGTCAAAAGGGGTGGGATTTTCAAGTTCTTCAGTCCCGATCAGGTTTTCCATAAGGGCATTGCTGGCAATATGGTGACCTGCAGACTGGCTGACCCCCCTATATCCTTCACACCTTGAAGGAATAACTTTGATCCCATATTCTTTTTCTGCCTCCCTGGCAACAGCTTCTATATCGTCTCCAATAAGCCCTACAGGACAGGTGGCAGAAATACTAATTGCTTCCGGCTTAAAGATCTTTACAACCTCATCTATGGCCTTTTTGAGTTTCTTTTCCCCTCCAAAGACGATATCAGTTTCCTTCATGTCTGTACAAACACAGTAATTCATGAAGTTGTCCTCGCCCTCTTCTGCTTTTGCAAAATTGCGCCGTGTACCCCAGGTGAAATAAGCGCAGCCGATTGGGCCATGCACAAGGTGTACCATATCTTTTATGGGCCCGAAGACTACACCTTTTGAGCCTGCAAAAGCACAGCCGCGGTTTGTAATTATTCCTGGGATTACTTTATCATCGGCCTCAATATGCTGTTCAGTAGAGCAGTCTCTGACAACGATGTGCTTTCTCCTGTTCCTTGCAGCCTTTTCAGGGAGTACTTTAAGCATTTCATCGACAAGTTTTTGTTTGTCTTTAATTCCTGGATCGATTTCAGCCCCCATTAAATCAGCTCCTTATTGACAGTTACCTCTCCGCTTTCTCCCGTCCTGATCCTGAGGGTTTCGCTGATGTCTGATACGAAAATTTTTCCGTCTCCTGCATGCCCTGTCTGATTAACTTCAATTATTTTCTGGACCACTTCATCCACACTGGAATTGTCTACTACAATTGTAAGCATTCTTTTTGGAATAAAGCGAATGCAGTTCTCGGATTCTCTGTCAGCCGAATCAGGCAGCGGAGGATCAAATTCAAAACAAAGTCCTTTTTGTTTTCCGCGGCCCATGACCCTTCTTACAGTAAAAGAAGGAAAGCCGCATGTGAGGAGAGCATCCTTGGTTCTCTGGACTTTATTCATTCTGATTATTGCCGTAATTTCTTTCATGAGATTCCTCAATTCCTCTAATTCCTCTAAAATCCGGCTTTAAAGTCCTGGCTTTCCGGTCCGTATGGTATAGGCTTCTTCAATTGGGTTTACAAAGATCCTTCCATCCCCGTATTTTCCGGTCCTGGCTGATTCAATTATGGTCTGTACAACTCTGTCCTTATGTTCGTCTTCAACTACCATCAGAAGCATGGTTTTTTGCAATTCGTCATAATGGATATCTGCAATGTGAATCCCTTTTTGTTTCCCTCTCCCGAAGACCTCCATTTTTGTGAGGGAAATACAACCGGCTTTTTCGAGACTTTCGACAACTTTTGATTCCATCCCTGGCCTGATGATTGCGCGTATCATTTGCATTTTTTCATCTCCTCTAAGCCTTCTAGAACTTCATAATTTAGATTTAGAGCTCAACAATTCCGAATTCTACCATCATGGCTTCCAATTCTTCCATAGGAAGCGGAGTCGGAACTACTAGTTTAGTGTTATTTTGAACATTGCTTGCCAGGGTGAGGTACTCTTTAGCCTGGTTTGATTCGGGATCATATTCAATTACGGTTTTTCTGTTTATCTCAGCCCTCTGGACGATGTTGTCTCTGGGCACGAAATGAATTAAGTGGCTTCCCAGTTTTTCTGCAAAAGCTTCAAGGAGTTCGCGTTCTCCGTCTACATTTCTGCTGTTACAGATAATGCCTCCTAGCCTGGCTCCCCCTTTGGCAAATCTGGAAAGGCCTTTGCAAATGTTGTTTGCTGCGTAAATAGCCATCAATTCCCCACTGGCAACGATGTAGATTTCCTTTGCTTTTCCTTCACGAATTGGCATAGCAAAGCCTCCGCAGACTACATCCCCCAGAACATCATAGAAAACATAATCAAGGTCGTCTGTGTATGCTCCTAGATTTTCCAGTAGTCCTATCGAAGTAATTATTCCCCTGCCTGCACATCCCACTCCAGGCTCAGGGCCCCCTGATTCTACGCATTTTATACTGCCGAAACCCGGCTGTAAAACAACGTCAAGGTCTACTGCTTCATCTCCTTCACTCCTTAAAGTGTCGAGTACGGTCTTCTGGTTCAGGCCTCCGAGCAACATTCTTGTAGAGTCTGCTTTCGGGTCGCATCCTACAAGAAGAATTTTGTTTCCCATTGTTGCAAGGGCTGCGGTCAAATTTTGCGTGGTGGTGGATTTTCCAATTCCACCTTTTCCATAAATTGCTATTTGTCTCATCTTTATTTCCTTGCTTTTTATTATTACTAATATCGGCACTCAGAAGCCGGTAACCTTTGTACCATCTAATAATACTTAAATTTTTCCATCAACGTAACTGATAAGTTTGAAACCGTCCAAGTTTGGGAAAAGTTTAAAGAAAGCCTTAATAAGAATTTCTTATATTGCGGGGTAAACATAAATTCCAGGAAGAATTCTATGATTCTTAAAAACTCATATGATGTTATTGTTATAGGGGCAGGGCCCGCAGGCTCTACTGCGGCTTTTTATGCTGCAAAAAATGGGGTGTCGGTACTTCTTCTTGACAAAAAAAGAGAAATTGGCAGTCCTATCCAGTGTGCAGGCTTTCTTCCTGATGTTAAGGAAATTCAGGCTCTTCTTCCTGATGCCAGGATGCCGGATTTTCTGAAAGACTACCCTGATTCCTGCATCCTCCAGCCTATTACAACTCAGCGTATCATTCCTCCAAATCTCAATATAAAAGAATTCGCCGTCAAAGGTGCAGTTCTGGACAGGCGCAGATATGATCAGTTCCTGGCAGAACAAGCTGCAAAAGCAGGTGCCGAACTGAGAATAAAAACTCGTGCGGTAAGGATTGAAGGTAATACTGTTGAAACTTCGGGTTTCTCAGGAAGGCATATAATTAAGGCAAAAGTAATTATCGGAGCTGAGGGTCCAAATTCCCTGGTTGCAAAATCAAAAGGTTTAACCTGGAAACCGGAATCAAAAGTAACGTCTGTTGCTCTGGAATATCAGGTTAGGAATATTGATATAGATCCCGAGGCACTTGAAATGTATTTCGGAAAAGAGTTCGTGCCTGGAGGATATGCCTGGATTTTTCCCGAAGGAAAGGACAGGGCTAATGTGGGCATAGGGATCCGAAGCCAAATGGCTGAAAAAGGCGTTTCTGCAAAAGATTACCTGAACCGTTTTATTAAAGATCATCCCCTTGCCAGCCAGAAATTAAAAAACGGAATTATTACAAACATCATTGCAGGCATCCTGCCTGTTAATGGAGCTCCTGAAAAGACTGCAGCAGAAAATACCTTAATTGTGGGGGATGCAGCAGGCCAGATTATTGCAACTAACGGCGGAGGAATCCCTCCTGCAATGATTGCAGGAAAAATCGCAGGAGAAACTGCGGCTGACTTTATAGCAGGAAAATGCAAACTGGAAGAATATGATTCCCGCTGGAGGGCTCAATTCGGGAAGGCCCTTGAAAGCTCGGTACAGGCAAGACAGCTCATGGACGGAATCATGAAATCCGATACTCTTATGAATGCGGCTTTTAAGCTGATCTCTCCTGAACAGATGAAGGTTATGCAGTGTGGAAAACTTCCAGGCCCTGTTAAATTGGGACTTCAGGCTATAAGCCTGGGTAAAAAATAAATCACTCAAAGAAAAAAGCATTTACTAAAAAATATTGAGTCCGGAATAAAAATAATGATTTGCCGCTTCTATAACTCAATAAAAGCGGCTAAGAAAACGGAGTAAGAAGGACTAATTGGAATTGATTGAAGTAAAAACACTAAACGAAGAATGACTCAAAAAGAAAAAATTACTTAAATAATTACTTAAATATATTCATAAAATTGTCCAATTTTATGTATTTTGATACTCGGGACCTATTACTTCTTTTACTTCGTCGGCTTTTTTGCTGGCAGCCCTCATTTTTCTTAATTCGGTCTCAGCATCTTCCTTGTTGTATTTTGCTTCCGGGTAATTGGGCCTTATTTCAAGAGCTTTATCAAAAGACGTAATGGCTTCTTCATATCTTTTGAGGAGCACAAACTCAATTCCCCTGAGGTTCCAGGCCCCTGCAAAATCTGGTTTTAAAGCTAAAACTTTATCAAAATAATCTATTTTCTTTTTAGGGTCAGTTTCGCTTACCGCAAGCCTGTACCATTCTTCATCGGTTTTTCCATCTATTTTTTTCTTAAATAGTTTGTCCAGAAAACTCATGGCATTACATCCCCTTTTCTTGTATCCACTAAGTCATTCCTATTTAGAAGATTGGTCTGGCTGGTAGAAATAAGTAATCATACTTATATCATGGTTGTTAAGAGTTAAGTCAGTATCAATAGATATTAGACTTTTAGATTATAGATTAAAATATCTGAAAATAAAAAACAAATTAAAAAGAAAACTTAAAAAGAAAACTTAAAAAGAAAATATTTTTCAATTTTTGAAGCCTTTAAAATTAAAAATTAAAAATAAAATTAAAATTAAATTTTATTTTTAAAAATAAAATTTACAATGAAAGTAGTTGTGTTTCATTATAAAGGTTTGCAAAGTCAGATGTTATTTCCAGTTTGGTAATATTTCCTGCTGTAATAACATTATAAGTCACTCCACGCTCACTTGCGTTAGCCTGATAGGTTGTTATATTTTTCGTTACTTGCGGTTCCGGATTCTGGAAAATACTTGTCTGGGTGTAGCTGCCGTTATCCAGTTTTTTAAGATCTCTGTAGTACTGGTCTGCGGGAATTTCAGTCATATTTGACTTTGCCACTATTTCCTGGAATACAATATTTTGCGGGGTTGCATAGCTCAAAATTTCGTTGTACTCAGCGGTAGCTGTCTCATTTCCTTCAAGGACATCAATTACTTTTTGAACAATGTGACGAGGGCCCAGAATTACCGGGCTTCCGACGACATTCCATATATCGTAGGTCGTGTTTGTCCTTGCAAGCATTGTGTACCCATCATATTGAACTGCACCCCATGGGGGCAAAATTTTTCGTTCCGGAATCTGATGCAATTCAAAGCCTGTTCCATCAGAGTAGCTTGTGCTGTAGCGTTTTGTAACGTCAGCTCCATAAATGGATTTCAACATCTGCTTACTTCCAAACATATTTTCCATAGGAGTGCCTGTGGATTTCTGTAAGTCCACATATATTGCATTTGTCACTCCTTCTGGAGTCATGTTCAGGCCATCTGAAATTGAATTAAACTGACGACTAACCTGTTTTCCAGGTATCTGAGAAAAAGGTATTGTGGAATTATTCTGTTGATTTTCTGCAGGGAGATTATCGTCATTATTTGTTTTAGAATCGGCCATATAACTAACAAATACTAAAACTGCTGAAAGAAGCATTGTTAAGGCCAAAAAAATAGCCAGATATTTCTGGTTTTTTGTTGCTGGATCCTTTCGTTTCATTAATGAAACCTCATAACATAAAATGAATTTCTTTGACAGTAGAGAAAATACATATGGTATCTAAATATATTGTCATTGAAAACTTTTATACCCTGTTTCTATGGGATAAATTTATGATGAATTTTAAGCTTTAATTTAAATTCTTTTTTAGTAATTATTCTAAAGGGCAATTTTTTATTTAAAGTAGGTTTTCTTTTCAGGAATTTTTCTTTGAAACACTTTTCTATTAATTTTTTTATTTTTTCCCGTTAAATATTCCCTCAAGCAAATTATAAATAAGTCCTAAATGGTTTTTATCTAACTATTACTCTCAGTATAAAAATTTAATCTCAGTATATAAATTTTAAATAATTTTGAATAGTTCTTTATAAGTTTTAAATTTGTTTTAAGATATTTAAGCGAAATTCGAGCCTAATTCAGGAAAGGGTAAGGATTTTGAGCATATTTGTTCCTCCAGGTTTTCCTAAAGACGGACCCTGGGTAAGGACTACGATATCGCCACTGTTTGCGAATCCCAGTTCTTTAGCTTTTTTAATTGTTTCATTTTCCCAGTTTTCAACCGATTCTTTTACAGCTATCGGATAGACTCCATAGGATAAAGAAAGGAAAGCACAGGTTTTAGGAACCCGGCTAAAAGCAAGAATCCAGGGCTCTGGCTTGAAACGGGAAATTCTGCGTGGAGTTGCTCCGCTCCTTGTAGGAGTTAAAACTGCAGCTACAGACAGTTTTTGCAGGGCTTCATAGACCTGAAGGGTTATTACTTCGTCTATTGACATTTCTTTGGCTGTGAGCCCTTTAATTATGGTGTCAAGTCCCCATTTAGTTCGGGAACGCCAGTTTTCTGTGGTTTTAGCAATTTTTGCCATCATGTCGACAGCTTCTACAGGATAATTCCCAACAGCGGTTTCTTCCGAGAGCATGACAGCATCTGTCCCGTCAAGGATGGCATTTGCAACATCGGTAGCCTCTGCCCTTGTTGGCCTTATATTGTCAGTCATAGAGCCGAGCATATGAGTGGCTGTGATTACGGGAATCCCCAGCAGGTTAGCCCTCTGGATAAGTTCTTTCTGGACAGAAGGAACTTCCTGAATAGGAATTTCTACGCCCAAATCTCCCCTTGCAACCATCAGTGCATCTGTTTCTGCAAGAATTTCCTCGATATTTTCTACAGCCTGCCTGCGTTCAATTTTAGAAACTATATATACGGATTTTCCCCTGCCTGCAGCAAAATCCCTTACTTTGCGGATGTCGTTCGCATTTTCAACAAAAGAGATGCTGAAGGTGTCGATTTCTTCATCCAGGCCGAATTCTAAAATTTTAAAGTCCTTTTCAGTAACAGGATCAAGGAAGATTTTTGCCCCTGGAAGATTTAGCCCTTTATGGGAATAAAGCTCCCCTCCTATAAGAACTTCACAAAGGACATCTTTTCCTGAGATTTCAATACAGCGGAGCTGAATAAACCCGTCACTTAAATAAATAAGGCTGCCTGGCTTAACACTCTCAGGAAGCTGCTTATAACTTACAGGTATGCGCTCTGCATCTCCGAGAAAGTCATTAACAGAAAGAGTGACAAGGTTTCCTTTATGAAGCATAAGAGGCTCTTTTTCAAGTTTTCCTATCCGAATTTTAGGACCAGGAAGATCCGCAAGAATTGCAACTGTTTTTTCAAGTTCTTCTGCAACCTTGCGTACTCTCCGAATCACCTCTTTATGGCTATCAAAATCTCCATGGGAAAAATTGATTCTTGCTACATTCATGCCTGCAAGTATAAGTTGTCTGATTACTCCTTCCGAAGAAGAAGCAGGGCCTATTGTACAGACAATTTTTGTCTTATGGTCCGGAATTTGCATGTTTACACAGCCTCGAATCTTTGAATCTTAAGCAAACAGCCCTTAAAATTATTTATCCGGCGAATCTCTTCCTATCCGCCTGAATTTATCTGTCTTAAGCTCTTTGATTGTTTATTCGCCTTTGTAGATTTTCATAGCGTCTTCAACACTTGAATCTTCTACAGTTATTGCATAGACAGCATTACACATCCGAATAGCTTCATCAAGGGGCTTCTGGTGGACATTTCTTCCGGTTGCATTGCCCTGGGCTCCAGAGACATGGATTTGATCGTATAATTTCTTTAAGAAGGCTTCAGCTTCGTCGCTTGTGCCGCCTGCACAAACTACTCTGGTGCGCCCTGCGGCTTTAATAGCTTCTTTGAAAATCTCAGCGGATTTTGCACCTTCTTTCTTGGGGTAGTTAACTTTTACAAAATCAGTTCCAAGGCAAGCTCCAACTCCTGTTGCACCTGCAATTAAATGAGGATCTTTTTCATCTTTCACTGCAGCTCCCCGGGGATAAATCCAGAGTACTGTTAATAATCCGTGCTGATGAGCATCATAAATTACCTGGGCTGCCTGGACAAGCATTTCAGCTTCAAATTCGCTCCCAAGGTAGATTGTATATCCTACTCCAAGAATATTGACTCCACTATTTTCCTTGAATTGGACAACCTGGTCGACATCATACCACAGGTTGCTAAAAGGATCGGCCTGAGCAGTTTCTACAAGGTTTGTTTTAGAATTTACCTTTACAAGATAGGGCACATCCGGATAGTCCATTCCATAGCGTGCGATCAGTCCCAGCTGGGTTGCAAAAATCCCTATTTTTGCCCTGGCTGCAATCCTAAAAAGATGCTCAGGATCTGCATCGTCTTCAGGGATCCCCTCTCCATAAAAGTCATCATTCATGTGCTCGACTTTCTGGTCACCTGCAAACAGCATGAGCCTGCCAGTCCCTTTTGTCATTTCCAGATAATTTTTAATATATGTCTCACGCATTGCTTTCGGGACGTCTAAAGGTACAATTACATTCTCTTTACTGACTGAAACCATGTATAAACCTCAATTTTACTCAATTGTAATAAGCGGATGGGTAGTAATACTTTGAAACCTATTTAGCTATTATCATGAGTATTTTTACTACCTTATCCTTTTTCTTACCCTTATAATTTTTGCATCATGTGTTGGAAGCGTGCTCAATAACTGAATTTTTAATCCCAGTAAGCTCTAACTCCCCATTTTCATTATAAAAGTTTATTTGATTGAAAACTAGTATGTCACAAGAATTTAAAAATTTAATGAATAAATGATTTCTCTCTACCTTTTCAGTCCAGAATAGTGTATTCAATATTAAAATTTTTGAATTTATCTATATTTAACTTTTCCTGTAATACATTAGTCAAATGCACATATTATAAAGTATCTGGTTTCCTGGCTAAAAATTAAATTCGGATAGTTTTAAAATAAAATCCTTAATTGCAACAGTCCTGGAAGGAATAAACTACCATAAGAAAACAAAAAAAACAGAAAAAGATGTGGAGCCCATCCCAAAACTCAA
>JBNAKO010000269.1:0-9733 GCA_049706495.1 Methanosarcina sp.
GTTTACTGCGGATGATATCCTTACTGCAATTCCCGAACTCAAGCAAATAGCCAACTTTAAAGGCCGTGTTATTTCAAGTATCCTTTCCGAAAATATGGATACGGAATCCTGGCAAAACCTTGCAAGAGCCATTGTTGAGGAAATAGAAGCTGGAGCCGATGGAATAATCGTCACTCATGGCACAGATACCATGATGTATACGGCTGCAGCCCTCTCTTTTATGATTGAAACTCCAGTGCCTATTGTGCTTGTAGGCTCCCAGAGAAGTGCAGACCGCCCGAGCAGCGATAATGCCATGAATGCAATCTGTGCTGCTCTTGTTGCTATAAGTGATATTGCTGAAGTTTCTGTTGTAATGCACGGCACAACTTCAGATGATATATGTGAGATCCACCGCGGGACAAAAGTTCGGAAAATGCATACTTCGAAAAGGGACGCTTTCAAATCAATAAATTCTCTTCCAATAGGGGTTGTAGATTACAAAACCAGGGAAATTGCAACTTTCATAGACTATACAAAGCGCGGAGAAAAACCCCTTAAATTCAAGCCAGGCATAGAACCAAAATGTGCCCTTGTTAAATTTACTCCAGGCTCAGATCCCTCAATTCTTGACCTTTATATTAACAGCGGATATAAAGGATTGGTACTTGAAGGTACAGGGCTTGGACATGTTTCTACTAAATGGATACCTTTTATCCGGAAAGCCGTAGACGCAAAAATGCCTGTAATAATTGCCTCACAGTGCATTAATGGCAGAATTTGCGACCGCGTTTATGATACAGGCAGGGATATGCTTAAAGCCGGAGCAATTGAAGGAGAAGATACGCTGCCTGAAACCGCTCTTGTAAAACTGATGTGGGTGCTTGGCCAGACAGATGAATTCGATAAAGCAATTGATATGTTACAGGCAGACCTGAGCGGGGAAATTACCAAGTGCTGCTTTAAATGAAAAATAATAAATTTAAAAAGAGTAGAATGAAAACTAAAAGTCAAAGAAACTGCAGAAGAAAGATAAAGAAATCTAAAGAAATCTAAATAAAAGAGATTTAACTGATAAGGCAACCTGTATGGATTGTTTTCTAACTCTCTAAACCTATAGTAATTTTTCTTTTATCGGCATCCAAGCTCTTTACATTCCAATAAGGTAACAAACTGTCTCCTTAAATGAGAAAAGGGGTATTTAGAAAAACCTGGGGAAAAGACTGGAAGAAATAGATAATGGAAGAGAACATAAATATATTTTCCCAATCCCTCTTGTAATTAAATGATTAATGGATCTTAGAGCTTGAAGATATAGAAGAAGATCAGGATGGATGGGGATATGACTGAAAACCCAACTATGTATGATGCTAAGCCGAAGGGACTGCACATAATGGATATGACAGTAGGTTTTTCGGATACAGAATTTATGAAAATAAACGCCCTCAGATCGGATTTGAAACTTTCATTGACGGAAATGTTGAAAAAATTCGCCTAACTTTCACTGATAAAAGTTTAAAAGGGAATGACGTATGAGACAAATTCCATTAAATGTGAGTTAAATCTATCTGGTGCTGAACTATTAACTAAAGTTTGTCTGATGGAATTAATGACGGTGATGGAAAAAGAACAACAGCATCTTAATTTTCTTTTTCTGTCTTAGAAATTAGCATCTGCTGTTAACTGCCAGGATAGCTATATTTAGGAAAGAATGTTGTTTTTTAAAAATCAGAAAGCACGTGAACATTATCTATTTTTATACATTAAGCTTTGCAAGGCTTTCTTAAATCATTTATTAATTTGTATATAGTATCAACGTTCTTTATATCTTTGAAAGCTGGCGGATATATGTATTCATTAGATTCTCCACTCATATCAAACTTAACATTATCAAACTGAATTGTGCCAATATCATCTTTGTGAACAGTTTTAATGAGAGCAGGGATCTGACTGATTAACTCAGCTTGCACATTCTTCTTATACGTGTTAGTTATAATAAGCACTCTCTGGTTTGTTACAGCATAAAAAGTTCTCTTTTTCTCATAATAATCAAAAATAAATCTCCCGAAAAGGTAGTATAATCCCGCTAAAAACATAATAGTAAAGATAGAAATCTCAAATAGAGCTGCTGACGTTATAAAGTCACCTCGAAAAAAAAGACTTAAAAACCCTGTGATGACCAGGCCAAATAAGGATAGGACTACATCTTCACCTTTTAATATAAATTTTGTTTCGGGTTTACCGGCCCATATTATTTTTTCGTCTGTAAGTAATTCATTCCGAAAAATATTATAGTCAGTTAATATTTTTGGTGTTATTACTAGAAGTAGAATTGCTAACGAATTTGCAGGTGTATTTTTTATATTTTCATAAAACGGTTTGCTCATTTTTATGTTTTCCTATTTCCGTTACATATATTACATATTATAGTACATTCATCATATTAATTTTTCTTATGTTAGACTGTTAAATTGGGTTATATAGTATAAGTTTATTAATTATAAAAAAATTAGAGTCGTTCTTTGGGTTCTTAGTTTTGCATTTAATATTGAATTCATTATGAAGATAAGCATTTAAAAGGCAGGTTTATCAATACCCATTTTTTCAAAAACATTAGAAGCTTTTGGGATAAAATTGAGCTTAAGCACATAGCAAATATTAGTTGATTACTACTTTAAAAATTGAATAAACAAGAGTTTTCTTTGCATTGAGGGTATTTCAACCTTAAGTTTTAACTTTTAAATCAAATTAGCAAGAATAATAAATTTCAACAATCCTAGAAAATTTTGTAAAACACGTCATAAAAATTAGATTTAATTATACAATAAGTTCTGTATATTGTCAGGAGTTAACAATTTTACGCGTTAAAATAATTGAAAAGTACACTAAAATTCTTAAAGAAAAAAGAATTCTTAATACTATAATATACTATATTCTACAGGAGGTAAACAATCTATAAGCTAGATAATAGTTGGAAAAATTCCTATCCTTCAAAAATGTATAGAACGAAAAATATAAAAGTACACTTCCAATACTATCATTATTTCTATGTTTAATACCTATAATACTCAAATTTCGATACTCAAATTTCGTTTCTTTGTCCTGTGAAACCCAACTTAGAAGTTCTTTTTCAATCTTGGATCCATTTCATAAACAGGCGAAGGAGTGTAAAAGTTCACATTTTTTAATTCTGAGTCCACAGGCTGTGTAATATTCTATCAATATGAATTCATGTTAGCTGTCAAAATAATCTACCTGTATGATAGCAATAATAAACTGGTTTCCAGGACAGCAAAAATAAGGAAATTAGGCTGATCTTTATCAGTTTTTAAATAAGAGATCACATAAAAGATAATTTGAAGCCAAGGAAAAATGTAACAAATTAATTTTGTAACTTATAAAAATTACTTTTTTTTATAATTTTCCTAACTCAATATATTTAAATAACAAAAAGCTTTATTGTACAATGCTAACGAGTGTCATGTTAGCTGGTATCAGAGATCATATAGAGGTTTAGTAGATGATGGTGTTAGGAATAGAGGACCCGCAAATCTGGCTTGCATATCTGGCCAGCATATTCAGTGCACTTGGATGCATGGTTTATGGCGCGCTTCATTGGAGAGGCGAAGATGATGAGCAGGCAGTAAAAAATAAAGCTCAAAAGCCAGTAACTCCGGACCAATAAACTGAATAGAGCTCGATATAAGGGTTTCCAAAGGATCAGACTTTTACAGAGCCTGGAAAGCCTGAGAAAAAAAGAATCATTAAGATTATCTGGAATGGTTTGTTATGGCAGTCAGTCTTACACTTCTTATTCTCTTTGTTATAGTATACCTTACGGCTACATTTTATGTTGCCTACCTGGGATACAGGAAAAATTCCCAGACAGAAGGCTATATGCTTGCCGGCCGGGGTGTACATCCTGCAGTTATGGCTCTCTCTTACGGGGCTGCATTTATAAGCACTTCAGCAATAATAGGGTTCGGAGGAGTAGCCGCTTCTTTAGGAATGGGCCTTTTATGGCTTGTCTTTATGAATATCTTTTTTGGGATCTTTATTGCCTTTGTAATTTTCGGACCCAGAACAAGGCGTATGGGGTTAAATCTGGGAGCTATAACTTACCCTGAATTTATAGGAAAACGCTTCCAGTCCCGGTTTATCCAGGCCTTTTCAGGGCTCCTGATAGGAATTTTCATGCCTCTTTATGCTGCAAGTGTAATCATAGGTTCGGGAAGATTCCTTGAAACTACGCTTGGCATCAACTATAACATTGCTCTCATAATCTTTACCATTATCATTGCTTCTTATGTTATCAAAGGCGGGCTTCTCTCAGTAATGTATGTGGATGCCATGCAGGCAATCATTATGCTGATAGGCATGGGTTTTCTCCTTATTTACACATACAGTATCCTTGGAGGGGTTACTGAAGCCCACCAGGCTCTTACCAATATGGCAAACCTTGTGCCTCCTGCCCTTGCAGCCCAGGGCCATCAGGGCTGGACTTCAATGCCAGCAGTAGGTTCTCCTATCTGGTGGACAATGGTTTCCACAATTATAATGGGTGTGGGAATCGGAGTGCTTGCCCAGCCTCAGCTTGCAGTAAGGTTCATGACTGTAAAAGATGACCGTTCCCTTAAAAGAGCAGTTGCTGTAGGAGGCCCCTTCCTTTTAATGATGGTAGGAGTCGCATATACTATAGGAGCGCTTTCCAATGTATACTTTTATAAAACTGCAGGCATGATTTCTCTTCAGGTGGTGCCTGACGGAAATACTGACCTTATAATGCCTGCTTTCCTGAACAGTGCTATGCCTGAAATCTTTGTGGCAGTTTTCATGCTCAGCCTGCTCTCAGCAGCAATGTCAACAGCAGCCGCCCAGTTCCATACAATGGGCACAGCCATAGGATATGATGTGTACCAGCAGAGCCTTATGAAAGGCAAATCCGAACAAACTATTCATGTCACGAGAATAGGAATTATCTTTACCATTATTGTTGCAGTCATTCTGGCATATATCCTCCCAGGCAGTATTATAGCCAGGGCTACTGCAATGTTCATGGGCCTGTGTACTGCTTCTTTCCTGCCTCTGTTCATAGGTGCTCTTTTCTGGAAGCGGACAACGAAAGCCGGAGCAACTGCAAGCCTTGTAATAGGCTCCTTAACCAGTCTTTTCTGGCTGACTTTTGTACATGCAAAAGAGGCTATTCCTCTTGGGATCTCTCAGGCAATTTTCGGAAAAGAAACCTTACTTGCAGGTACCTGGACTGTTGTAGACCCGATTCTTATAGCAACCCCTCTTTCTTTACTTGCTCTGGTAGTGGTGAGTCTTATGACACCTCAGCTCTCTCCCGAATTCGTGAAAAAAGCTTTTAGATTCAGGTATGAAGATGAAGAAGAAATCTCGGAAACAGCTTCACATAACACCGCAGACTCAGCAGGCGTTTAAGTCTGCATTTTTTAATGGAGTAAATAAGAAGGTTCAACACAATCCCCTCAAGATTTACCTTTTTTAAATTTTTGATATTTCACTTCTGCACTAGAATTTAAGAAAATTTTCGAAACGATTTTCCATTTATAAATGTAATGTTATAATTATGTCTTATTTGCTATATCTTTAATATTTTTTTCTTATATTGTTCTCCTGACTTTATTACACTCTGCCTTTATTACGCGCGTAAACTTTTACTACAAACATGAGTTAATTTTAGGCAATATCAGTTGAGGACTAAAAATGAAAATTTTTCCTGCAGCTTCTCTTTTTTTCCTTCTTTTCTTTTTACTGTTTTCAGGAGTAGCAGAGGCAACAGAAGTGACAGAAACATCAGATCAAAACTACATTAACCAGAAAATTCAGCAAGGAGGCACTATTCACCTGCCGGCTGAAACCTATGTTTTGACGGATTCAATTATTCTTAAATCAGATATTATTCTTGAAGGGGAGCCAGGAACTATAATAACAATTCCAGATCACGCAGCCTGGCCTGTATGGAAACCATTAGTCTCAGGAACTGGCATTCGCAACATCACAATTAGAAATCTGGAGTTTGATGCAAACAGCGGCGGAAATTCCGAAACTCCCCATGGGGCTGGCTTTTACAACTGCATTCATGTAACTGATTGCGAAGATGTAAAGGTATACAACTGTACACTTCATGATAGTCTGGGAGATGGGTTAAGGACTAAAACAAGCAGAAATATTAAGTTTTATAATAACTGTGCCTATCAACTTGGACATGAAGGCTTTTTTGGAATTGAAAGTCAGGGTATAGAATGTTTCAATAACCGAATAACAACAAGGACAAACAGTGCTCTTAGAGTCTGGAACTCTGCTAACGTTAAATTTCATGATAATATTATAGATGCACAGTTGGATGCTCAGGGAGGTAATCCTGGAATCCAGATCGAAGATTCAAAAGGGTCTGTAAATAAAGTCGAGATTTATAATAATGTTCTGATCAGGACATGGGGAGCAGGGATCTGGTTAGTTGCCTACGATGCAGGTACTTCAAACAACCAGGGGGTTTCAATTCACCATAATTTGTTCTATGCTGTAGGACATAGCTATAATATTCCTTATACCGGTGGTGTAGTTAATGATGGGTTCAAAGGTACCCGGATTTATAATAATGTCTTTGACGGAGCTTTAAATAACGCATTCAGGAATCAGGCCGGCGGCCAGGGAACAATAATCAAAGACAATGTTTTCACAAATACCGCTCAACATGCTGTTATTTCTCAAGCAGGCACAGGATACGGAATTGCCGATCTAGCAGAGGCTGGGATTTTCATAACCAATAATTCTTTTTACAACAATGAAAATGGAAATTTATATCAGGCAAATTCTCTTAATGATGACCTTGCAGACCCAAAAACTCATCAAACATCGTCAGGCTGGACCTGGACAGGCTCAACCTGGACATGCGAATCTGTAAAACCAATAGAATTAGGGAATATTCCACTTATTACAAAAATTAAACTCACAATAATTAAGACAGCACTTCATATCAAACAATTTTTCGGAGATATATTGCTTACCTGTTTGCTAATCTAGGGGATTATTTATTCACGAAAAAAATAAAACATAACCGAATCTAAATAAAAAATAATAGGACCTCAATTGAAACCAATTTAAACAAGTTTAAAAATAATTTAATCAAATAAGAGGATCAAGGATTTTTAGGGTCAGGAACTGGTAAATTCAAAAACTGTCACTCTAACTTTAACAAAAATCAAAAATATTGGAATAAAAAATTGCAATGAAAAAGAAGGCTTAATTTATAAGCTCATTAACAACTTATCATTTATAGCTTAAATTTTCATCTTTTCTGACAGGCAAGGTCTGTCCTCCATGAGGCATAATGTGTATTTTTGCTTCAGGATTTTTTGCAAGGACTTCAGCAAGAGCTTCTTTCAAATCTGGCATTGGGATAAAAAATGCATCTCTGGCCTGCTCTTCTGGAAGTTTAGATATAAGATAGAGCTTGAATTTTTTTGACATTTTTGCAATTATTGCGCTTTTATGCCCTCCAAACTCAAAACAGTGATTGAAACGCTCAATAGCCTCATCAGGAGACTTACACTCTTTATTCCAGCACTCATAGACAAGGTTTCCTATTCCTTCTGCACATTCCGCTACAAGAATAATAGTCCCTCCTTTTTTAACTGCCTGAGTTGCATTATCAAGAGCTTTATGTGCCTGAAAAAGGTTGATATCTTTTGGAAACCCGCCGCAGGAGACTATTACAGCATCTGCAGGTTCTACTGGCACTTTGTACATTGAATCCACAAACAGAGCTCCTTTCCTGTGAGCTTCGACAAAATCTCCTGCAACGGCAGCAATTATTTCTTTTCTGCTGTCGAGCACTACATTTAAAATGAAATCAAGGCCTGCAAAGCCTGCAGCTTCTTCCATATCCTGTCTTACAGGCCCGTCAACTCTTCCGGAAACAGCATTATCCTCTATCATCATTTTATGGTTTTTAATTACAGCTTCTTTTGAGCTTATCCCCGGAAGCACGGACTTTGCTCCTCCACTGTACCCTGCATAATAATGAAATTCTATGCTGCCTGTGCCTATAATTACATCCGCATTGAGGGCCTCTTCAAATATTTCTATAGGCGTACCCCGAGAAGTTATTCCAATCTGCTTACATCTGCTGATATCATGCTGAATGCAGCGGATTTTCCCGCAGATTTCTTCTCCTACCAGTTTTTTTGATTCTTCTTCGGTCTGCTGGCGGTGGAGCCCGAGAGCAAAGATAATTGTAATATTTTTATCGTTTACCTTGCCCAGATAAAGCTCATCAAGCAGAGGTGGAAGGAGTTTTGCAGTAGGAGTAGGTCTTGTAATATCGCTAACTATAATTGCAACTTTTGAATCCGGATTTACGATTTCGGAAAGGCGTTTGCTTTTTATAGGATTTTCTAGGGCCTTTTTAATTGAAAAAGCAGGAGATTCCTTTATTTCAAGCTCTGAAGGAAGAATGATACTGGAGATATTCTTCTCCGGAATATCAAGTTCGTATACTTTATTTCCATAGGCGAGTGGAATTTTTTTTAGATTTGCAGTCATGATCGGGTTTCCAGCTTACCCTCTAATTTTTTTATATTTATCAGATTCCTTTACTTATTTTCTTACTTTTTTAGTATTTACTTATTTATATTCTTATTTATTATATTTACTTATTTTTCTCGTAGGTTTGTATCCAGTGAACACTGGTTTATTTTTACCTATCAAATTGCTTTATCTTTCTGATTTAAAAAACTCATTATCCTTTTTAATCAAAACTTTCTTTTCAATATTTTTTTATTCATTCTCCAAAATTCATTCTAAAATCCTAAAATCTTTTTTTATTTTTCACAGGCAGTGTCCATCCGCCATTGGGCATTATATGGATTTTTGCCCCGGGATTTTCGGAAAGGATATGGTTGAGAGCTTCCTGTATACTTTCGGCAGGAATAAAGAAGGCTTTTCTACTGTCTGCAGGGAGAAGTTTTGAGACAAGATAAAGTTTGTATTCTTCTACAGCTTTCCCAACAGTGGCAGTTTTATGGCCTCCGAACTCAAAATGTGCCCTGAATTTCTCCACAGCTTCTTCAGGAGACCTGCATTCCCTGTTCCAGCGTTCGTAAACTTTATCTCCTATTCCTTCGGCACATTCAGCTACAAGAATAATTGAGCCTCCTTTTTTAACTGCAGGAATGGCATTTTCAAGGGACTTAGTAGCTTGGAACAGGTTGATATCTTTTGGAAATCCCCCGCAGGAGACTATTACAGCATCTGCAGGTTCTACTGGCACTTTGTACATTGAATCCACAAACAGAGCTCCTTTCCTGTGAGCTTCGACAAAATCGCCAGCAACGGCAGCAACTACCTCTTTTTTGCTGTCAATTACTACATTAAGAATAAAATCAAGCCCTGAAATTCTTGCAGCCTCTTCAATATTTTTTCTTGCCGGACTTTCAAGTTTGCCTGACAGAGGAGATCCTTCAAAAAGTCTACTATAAAAGCCGTGATAGGAAAGAATTGATTTTTCCGAAGAAACTCCTGGGAGGATAGATTTTCCCCCTCCTCCATATCCTGCATAATAATGAAATTCGACTGTGCCCGTGCTTATTATAAGGTCAGAATCAAGGACTTCCTCAAAGACCTCGACAGGAGTCCCAAAACTGGTTTCCCCTATATGTCTACACTTTTCTCTGTCGTGTTGAATGCATCTTATCCTGTCAAAAATTTCTCTTCCAACAAGCTTTAT
>JBNAKO010000270.1:0-5203 GCA_049706495.1 Methanosarcina sp.
TTTCTTCAGGCGGAACAAAAGAAGGGTCTTCAAGCCTGCCGCCTTCGATGCTGCGGCTCCAGATATTTTCGTCAACGCTCCAGGGCTTGGATTTTGTGGCTTCAACCGGGATTCCGTGCTCTTTTGCATATTCGATTTCCCACTCGCGGGTCAGGTTCATGTCCCGCATAGGGGCGATAACATCCATATCGGTCTGGCGGAAAACGGCTTCAAAACGGAGCTGGTCATTGCCTTTTCCAGTACAGCCGTGTGCAAGGGCAGATGCCCCTTCTTTTATGGCAGCTTCAACGACTTTTTTAGCAATAAGAGGGCGAGCAACTGAAGTGCCCATGACATAGCCTTCGTAGTTTCCATTGGCTTTGATCAGGGGGAAGATGTAGTCTTTTATAAATTCGTCTTTTGCATCAATTGTGTAATGCTTGTTACTGATCTTCTGGGCTTTTGCATCAGCTTTGTCTATCTCCGCCTGAGGCTGGCCCACATCGACTGAAACTGTAATTACTTCATCGTAGCCGTACTTTTCCTTTAGGATGGGAATACAGACTGAGGTGTCAAGCCCTCCGGAATATGCAAGTGCAACTTTCTTTGCCATGTTTCTACCCTTCTAAATAATAAATAGCTTTTAAATTAAAATTAAAGACTTATTTTCGCATTAATTAGTTGGAAATTAGTTAATTGAGACTTAAATTAAGTAAGCATTACTTTGAGCACTAAATTAAGCTTAGAGCATAAATTCGATCGTTAAACTACGCATTAAAGAAATAGGAATAATATTTAAAATAGATGTTTAAGGACAGCTCTTTACTGTCCTTGTTCAGTTTATAATTACTGTTTTAAGTATTCAGAATACATAGAGTACATAGAATACTTAAAATACTTAATATCTTTAGAACTGGTTTAAGCTTTAGTTCAGAGCATCCTGGCTCTTGCTATCTTGTATTAGATCAACTTTTATTCTCTTTTCACCTTACATTCTCTTTCTACCTTACTTTCCTACTCTGCCTTGTTTTCCTGTTGCATCTCTTTGTGGTATTCATTGATGGATTTTATAGTCAGGTCCTGACCTTTCTTCATGGTCTCAATTGCATCGGCTGCTGCAATTGCTGCCTGGATTGTAGTGATGTACGGAACCTTAAAATCCACTGCTGCCCGCCTGATTCTTGAGCCATCTTTACGAGACTGTTTGCTTGTCGGGGTGTTAATAATAAGGTCGACTTCATCCCTGCGCATCATGTCTATGACATTCGGGCTTCCGTGATGCACTTTTTTCACAACATCAAGAACTATTCCATGCTTTTCGAGGTGTCTTACAGTGCCTTCAGTGCCCATAAGTTCAAGGCCTGCTGCCTGCAGTTTCCTTGCAACTTCCACAATTTCGGTCTTGTCGGCATTGCTGATTGACAGGAAAACTTTTCCTGTGAGAGGGAGAAGGTTGTCGGCTGCAAGTTCTGCTTTGTAATAAGCTCTCCCGAAATCATAGTCAATGCCCATAACTTCGCCAGTACTTTTCATCTCAGGGCCAAGCACAGGATCTGCTCCAGGGAGTTTGTCAAAGGGCAGGAGAACTTCTTTGATCGAGACATGTTTGGGTTTTGGCTCGTCTGTGTAGCCAAGGCTTTTCAGGCTGTGGCCTGCAATTACTTTGGCTGCGATCTTTGCAAGGGGGATTCCTACGGCTTTTGAAACAAAAGGAATTGTGCGGCTTGAACGCGGATTTGCTTCAAGCACATAGACCTTACCTTCTTTTTCTGCCATCTGAAGGTTGATAAGGCCTTTTACCTTGAGGGCTAAAGCAACTTTTCGGGTATAGTCTCTCACCTGGT
Source organism: Methanosarcina sp. (assembly GCA_049706495.1). Lineage (GTDB taxonomy): Archaea > Halobacteriota > Methanosarcinia > Methanosarcinales > Methanosarcinaceae > Methanosarcina. The sequence goes on from JBNAKO010000270.1 coordinate 1,824, forward strand.
CAAGGGTTTCAGGGGAAAGGGTCTGCGGGGGAATTACACAGGCAGAGTCTCCGGAATGCACACCTGCTTCTTCTATGTGTTCCATGATTGCGCCAATAAGGACATCTTCCTGGTCACAGACTGCATCAACATCGATTTCACAGGCAGATTCCAAAAAGTCATCAATAAGGATTGGGTGCTCGGGGGAGACCCTGACAGCTTCTTTCATGTAGCGTTCAAGATCGATTTCGTCATAGACTATTTCCATTGCCCGGCCGCCAAGGACATAAGAAGGGCGCACAAGTACAGGAAAACCGATCCGTTTTGCAACCTCAATTGCCTCTTTCTGAGAGGTTGCATATCCGCCTTCAGGTTGAGGGATCCCGAGTTTCTGCATTAAAAGATAGAACTTTTCCCTGTCTTCGGCAAGATCCATATCGTCAGGATCTGTGCCCATAATTACAGTATCAAGGTCAGTCCTGCGCTTTAATTCCTTTTTTAGGGGGATGGCAAGGTTTACAGAAGTCTGGCCTCCAAACTGCACAAGGACTCCAGCAGGTCTCTCACGCTCGATTACATTCATTACGTATTCCAGGGTGAGAGGTTCAAAAAAGAGTTTGTCTGAAGTGTCAAAGTCGGTGGATACGGTTTCAGGGTTGTTGTTAATAATTAAGGTTTCAATGCCTTCTTCCCGAAGAGCAGTGACCGCATGAACCGTGCAGTAGTCAAACTCGATTCCCTGGCCTATCCTGATCGGACCTGCTCCAAGAATAAGGATTTTTTTCCTGCTGCTTGGCTTTGTTTCGCAGGTGTCTTCGTAGGTGGAATAATAATAAGGAGTAGCTGCCTCAAATTCGGCTGCACAGGTATCTACCATTTTAAAGGTAGCTAAAATTCCGGCTGAAAGCCTGAGATCGTTTATTTGCTCGCGGGACTTTCCTGTAAGTTCTGCAAGCCTGGTATCCGGAAAACCCATTTTCTTTGCATCATGCAGAAGCTCTGGAGTGAGTTTTTCTGTTCGGATGCGCTTTTCCATATCCACGATCTTTTTTATCTTTGAGATAAAGAAGGGGTTGATACTTGAAAGTTCGGCAATTTCCTTTACAGACATTCCTTTCTCAAGGGCATGGAAAATAACAAAAAGGCGTTCGCTTGTGGGAGTCTTGAGAAGGGTTTTAATTTCAGGCTCATCCCAGGATTTTATCCCAAGCTGAGAGTCAATATCAAGGGACTTAAAAGCTTTAAGTAAAGATTCTTCAATTGTCCTGCCTATTGCCATGACTTCTCCTGTACTCTTCATGGCTGTTGTCAGAGTCTTGTCTGCAGTTGTAAATTTATCAAAAGGCCACCTTGGAATCTTCATAATTACGTAGTCCAGGGCAGGCTCAAAAGAAGCAGGGGTACTTTTGGTAACGTTATTTATAATTTCGTCAAGGGACATTCCAATTGCAATTTTTGCAGTTACACGGGCAATCGGATATCCTGTAGCTTTGGAGGCAAGGGCTGAGGACCTTGAAACCCTTGGATTTACCTCAACAATACGATAATCGCCTTCTTTTAAAGCATACTGAATGTTGCATCCACCTTCGATTTTAAGGGCACGGATAATGTTTATGGATGCAGTCCTGAGCATCTGGTGCTCGGCATCGCTGAGGGTCTGGGAAGGGGCAACAACTGCGGATTCTCCTGTATGGACTCCCATAGGGTCAACGTTTTCCATATTACAGATAACGATACAGGTATCGTTTGCATCCCTCATGACCTCGTACTCAACTTCTGCCCAGCCAAGTACGCTTTCTTCAATAAGCACTTGAGAGATCCGGCTCCTCCTTAGCCCGCGTTCGGTTATTTCAAGGAGCTCTTCTTTTGTGCGGGCAATTCCGCCTCCAGCTCCCCCAAGGGTGTAAGCCGGACGGATAATAAGAGGAAGGCCGAGTTCTTCTACAACTTCTTCGACTTCTTTTAAGGAATGGACTGCACGGCTTAAAGGAACCTTTTCCCCTATGCTTAGCATTGTTTCCTTGAAAAGTTCCCTGTCTTCCGTATTTTTAATGGCTTCAACAGGAGTGCCAAGAATCTTGACCTCGTATTTTTCAAATACGCCCATTTCTGCAAGTTCGCTTGTAATATTAAGGCCTGTCTGGCCTCCAATACCTGCGATAATCCCATCAGGGCGTTCTTTTTCAATAATTTTTTCTACAATCCTGGCATCAAGGGGTTCGATATAAACCGAATCTGCCATTTCAGGATCGGTCATAATGGTTGCAGGATTTGAATTTACAAGGACAACCTGCACTCCTTCTTCTTTTAGGGACCTGCAGGCCTGGCTTCCTGAGAAATCGAACTCTGCGGCCTGCCCTATGGTAATTGGTCCTGAACCTATAAGCAGGACTTTTTTAATGTCCTCGCGTTTGGGCATTAAATTTCCCCCCCAAGGGTCTTTACAACCTTATTGAAAAAGGTCTTCTCAGTATCCATTGGGCCTGCCTGGGCTTCAGGATGGAACTGCACGCTGAACAGATCCAGGTCTTTGTGAGAAACACCTTCGACAGTATTATCATTGGCATTCATGTATTTTGCATAGAGCCCTGTTCCCTCAAGGGAATTTGCATCTACAGCGTAGCCATGGTTCTGGGAAGTTATAAAAATTTTATTTTCAACTATATCCTTTACAGGCTGGTTTCCTCCCCTGTGCCCGAATTTCAGTTTATAGGTTTTTGCGCCCATTGCAAGAGAAAGAATCTGATGTCCGAAACAGATCCCGCAGACCGGAATTGTGCCTGCAAAAGCCTTTACCGCTTCAATTGCATCTTTTGCTTTTTCAGGGTCTCCTGGCCCGTTTGAGATAAAAAGAAGATCCGGTTCATAACTTGCAATCTCTGAGGGTTTTGTAGTTGCAGGAACCAGAGTAAGATCAATTCCGCGTTTGTGCAGGTTGTTTATGATATTGCGTTTTATCCCTAGGTCGACAACAACTGCGTGTTTACGTTTGCTTGTGCCTTTCCAGGCTCCTTCTGCTCCGGGAATAAATTTTGGGGCTTTGCAGGTAACAAGAGAGATTAATTCTTCATCACTAATTTGAGGGAAATTCCTTGCTGCTTCTACAGCTTCTTCTCCATCGTCACTGCCAGTGATCAGGGCTGCACGCATGGTTCCCCTTTCCCGTGTCCTTATGGTGAGCATCCGGCTGTCCACGCCTTCGATCCCCGGCTTTCCTTCATCCTGTAAAAATTTGTCAATAGAACGCCCTGATTTATAATGATAGGGTTTTTTGCAAGCTTCCCTGACAACAAGTCCCTCTGCATGGATGTTATTGGACTGGAAACGCTCTCCGCTTACTCCGTAGTTGCCTATAAGCGGAGAAGTAAACATCAAAATCTGACCCTTGTAAGAAGGATCTG
>JBNAKO010000271.1:0-1297 GCA_049706495.1 Methanosarcina sp.
GGCTGCAGGTGTTGTTAGCAAAGTAGAGGAGATTACGAAAAAAGCGATGTGCGGAGACCTTGACTTCGGACAGGCGCTTGCAGAAAGAGTCAGGCTGCTTAAGGGTCTTTCCTTAGAAACTGCTCTTGATGCGGTAAATCAAATCCCCCTCATGCCTGGGGCTGCAGAACTTATCCTTTATGTTAAAAGCAGAGGATATAAAACTGCAATGATTTCCGGAGGGTTTACCCTTTCTGCTGAAATTGTAGGCAAAACGCTTGGTATTGATACTGTTGTTTCCAACGAATTACTTGTAAAAGACGGTCGCCTTACGGGTGAAGTTACCGGCCCGATCACACAGCAGGACTCTAAAGCAGAGGTTTTCGAGGAACTGGCACGGCTTAACGGAGTCCGGCCAGAAATGTGTGTGGTTGTTGGGGACGGTGCAAACGATGCCTGTATCTTCGAGAAGGCAGGTTTTGCTATAGCTTTCAATCCCAAGCCTATCCTTAGGGAATACTCGGATGTTGTAATCACTAAAAAAGATCTCAGAGCCGTTATTCCCATACTTGAATCTCTTTGTTATAAATGTTGTAATCAGGCACAGCATGTCGACATCGAACAATAGAGCTACTAAAATGCCAGCTTTTTTGCTGGATCGGGAGGCACAATAAGAGATGCTAAAAGAATTGCAGAAAAAAAGATCAGATCTGAAAGACATTTCTGAAGAATCCAAAGAAAAAAGAAACGCTTTAAATGCCGAAGCAAGCAATCTTGCTGCAAAACGCAATGACTTGAATAAGAAGACAAAAGACCTTATCAACGAAGCTCAGGAATTAAAAGTCCTTAGAGACGAGATTAACGAGAAGGTCAGCGAATACAAGAATAAGCGCGACGATACCAATGCCAGGGCAAATGACCTCTTTGCAAAGGCAGACTCAATCCGAAAGCAAAACAATCTGGGCGGCCCCTCCATTAAAGCTTTGAGAAAAGATATAGACCGTCTCGAATTTGCCCAGCAGACTGAAGTTCTCAGCACAACTAAAGAAAGAGAACTTGTCAGCAAGATTACCCAGCTTCAAAAACAGTACCAGATAAAAAAAGTCCAGCTTGAGGGCAACCTTGAATTAAAAAATATCCTGGACGAAGCCCAGCAGATCAGGGATGAAGCCTCAGAATTCCACAACGAGCTGGCTGAATACGCCAGGCAGGCTCAGGAATACCATGAGAAGATGATCAATGCTTTTAAAGAAGCTGACAGAACAAGGGCAGAGTCTGACATTGCACACAGGGAATTTGTAAAAGCCCAGGAAGCAGC
>JBNAKO010000272.1:0-17186 GCA_049706495.1 Methanosarcina sp.
ATTCCTTGAATAAAATCTTCATATGAATAAGATTGATGAAACTGCACCATCCCGATTTTTGTATCATCTGTTTGTTTCATCATTTCATAAGCTATTTTTTTAGCAACAAAAGTTTTCCCAACGCCCGGAGGCCCTTGCAATATAATGTTTCTCTTAACTTCGAGAGAATCTATTATTTCATTTAATTTAGACTCTCTAATAAAAGGTCTTTCAGGATCGGAAAAAAACGAATAATTTTTTATAATTACTTCTTCTTTCTCTTTTTCAACATTGATGTTTATTTCATCAATTAAATCTCTGATTATCTCGAATTCTTCAGGTTTTAAGCTGAATAAACTACCCTGATTGTTTGCAAAAACTTCGCAGTTTTCCAAACCTTTGGTTTCCTTTAAATCATTCCAAGTAATAGCGTCCTTTACTATTTCTTTTATCTCAAAAGTAATTATTTCTCCTTCATTTTCATCATTATGCAATCCTTCAGTAATTTCACAAATCGCTTTTATTTGCTTAACAGGAGAACTTTCATATCCAATTAGCAAATCACCAGGCTTAATCTCTTCAAAGTATTTATACACCCTTCTTTTATTGCCTTTATCGTTGTGGGAGGTATACGATTGAATATCACCTAATTTATAACTGCTAATACTCCAAATTTTTGGATTTGCATTCAACCACCAATAATTTTGGATTTCAGGATCTTTTGGCGGTATTTTGGGTAGCAAAGGTACTTTTCTAGCTTCTAAATCGTTGAATGTTTTTTCATAAGAAGCATTAACACTGAGATATTTTTCTTTAACGTTTTCCCATTTACGAGTTGGCGAAAAAGTATCTAACCTGAAAATTATCTTTTTAAAATCAATAGGGTGATTTATCAGCCAGTTAACTTTTCTAATATGCTTATATTTCGTCCTTTCGTTATCAAAAGTACATTCACCTGTTATTACCCCAATACCCAAAGATTTGCTTCTTCCGTTTCTGGCAACAATAATATCGCCAATACTTGCATCTCGAAAGTTTTCAATATTGTGAATCTGGTTAGAATTATTAGGATTTTCAACATTCAAAGCTTCAGAGAGCTTTTCCGTTGTATAGTCGTTAAGGTCCCCTAAATAATCCCAACCGATTGCAATGATGCCTTGTCTGTGAAACTCCTCCCAATAAATGCCGTTTTCACCAGGTGCAAATACCCAATAATTAATCAGCTTGTTGTTCTTACTTTCTACCTTTTCTTTTGAATTCTTCAGCTTTTCAATTACTTCATCAATAGTATTGAAAGATTCAAGAGTATTGGCGGATTCATCATTTATATCTGAACCAGAAACAATCCCAGCCTTCAGGTTTTCGGCATGGATACGTAGAAATAATTGGTAGGATTTACGATGTGAGACTCTGTTTTTTGGGAATATAGCAATCCAACATGATGAAGCTCCATAATTTTGAGGTCCTTCGAATGAAACATTATGGCTTTTGTATTGATCCAGTTTTAAGATCTCTATTAGCCCTTTTGCGACTACATCAAGGGCTTTATCTGATCCCGTTTTATCCACTGAACGGTAGAAAAAGGGGAAAAATATACTGAAATTCTTCTTCCAGTTTACAAAAGGTAGCTTCTTTTTTTGTGGATAGTTTATTAAGCCGTTTACTAAAGCTTCACCATATTTTAAAAAATACTCTCTGTCTTTTGTATTTATTCTACTTTTTATTTCTTCAATTAATTCAGGCGTGATTGTATCTTTCTCTTTTATCCTGTTGAGTATTTCAAGACGCAAAAGATTTACAGGCTGAAAATATTCTGAGTTATATTCATTTATAAGTTGCTCGACAATTTCAATATCAAGGTTATTCAGCTGCTCAAAAAGATATTGCTCATCTTTTTCCAGTTTTTCTAATTTGGCAGCGAGTTGTTGAATTCTCCCAATAGATTCTTGCATTTTCATAACCACAGAAAAATATGTTAAGATAAAACTAGAATAAAGCAGTAATTAGTATGGATTGCTTGTGAGAATTGTTAACTTCTTACATTTACAATTTTCTATGTATCACTATTTTAGTATTTCGATTTTTAGTGATTTTATTCAAAAACGGAAAGTACTCGTCTATCGACTTTAATTATCTCTAATAACCCCGTCCGTAATCCTGAGTACCCTCGAACATTCTTTTGCAACCTCGGGATCGTGCGTTACAACAAGAATCGTCTGCCCTTTTTCACTCAATTCCTTGAAAACTCGCACAATCGAGTCCCTAGTTTTGCTATCCACTTCACCTGTTGGTTCGTCAGCCAGGATAACGGCAGGCTTATTCGCAAGTGCTCTGGCAATAGAGACTCTTTGCTGTTCCCCTCCTGAGAGTTCTGAAGGCTTATGAGAGAGGCGGTCTCCAAGGCCAAGTTCTTCGAGCAGAGCCTTTGCCCTTTCTTCCCTTTCTTTTTTTGGCACCCTGGTAAAGCGCATGGCAAGCTCCACATTTTCAAGAGCGGAAAGGGTCGGAATGAGGTTATAGTGCTGGAAGATAAAGCCGATTTTTTCCCTTCTCACGCGGGGAAGCAGTTTTTCAGGTACAGATGTGAGGTCTGTTCCGTCAAGGATAATTTTTCCGTCCGTGGCTTTTTCAAGCGTGCCTATAAGGGCAAGAAGAGTTGATTTTCCTGAACCTGAAGGCCCCATTATCGCAAGAAGTTCACCTTTTCCAACGGTTATGCAGGCACAGCGAAGGGCATGGACAGGAATTTTACCCTGAGTATAGGTTTTAGAGAGGTTTTCAACCTGCATGATGATTTTCTGTCTTTCATTTCTCAAATTCCGCTTACTCCCTTTTTCTCGACTTATTCGGGGTTTTAAGCCCTTCCTCTCCGATTCCGGCTTCAGGGATGCTTTAAAACCTATCTGGAGCTATTTTCAGAACTATGTTGGCTGTTATCAAGTTTATATGTTTTAGACGTTAAATTTAGTGTTTAATGCCTTTTCCTTTTTATCTACTGTAATTAATGGTAAAATTCAACGGCAGAATATCGTCAAGTTCAACTGCTTCAAGACAGACCTGGATAGCCTCTTTTACACGCTCCATAGCCTGTTCAACATTTTTTCCTTGAGTGTAGCAACCCGGGATGTCGGGAACTTTTGCAATGTATACACCGTCTTCATCCTATTCGATCAGGACTGTATAATTCAAGCTCTTACCTTCCATTGTCACCGGAATATCATTTAATCTATGAGTATTTAAAACCCGCTTAGGTGAACTACATTTTAGGTGTAAATGTTGCCGTGTTTGTGGCTCGGTAGAAATGCTCAGGCCGTGTGCTAAAAGTCCTGTAAAATCACAAATCTCAAGAAGTTATCTGGTAGAAAATTCCATATTGTAAAACCATTTTTCTCTATAGTACACAGAAACTTGACTTCAAATTTACAGCAAATTTGATACACTGCAAAAAAATCAATAAAAACAACATACTGTGTTATGTATATATACAACATATACCCACCATATCTATGTGATGTGTATGGTACAAGCAAAAATAAATATAAGTGAGCATTCTAACCAGTTGTTGAACATTATAAAGGCTAAGTACAACTTAAAAGATAAGAGTGCCGCGATTGACCTGGTTTTGTCTCAGTATGAAGAAAAAATTCTCGAACCTGCATTCAGTCCAGCATACATTGATAAATTGGAAAAAATAAAGAAGGGAAAACACATATTTGTAGGCAGTATTGATAATTTTGATAAAGTTGTAGATGACTACGCTGATGATGAAGATGAGTGATGCCTACAATCTGGTTTTCAGTGATGTGTTTACAAGTTCAGTCAAAAGGATTAAGAAAAAAGATAAAAAGTTATACGATAGTATCAAGCGTAAAACCAGTGAAATAGTTAATGACCCTCATAGATACAAAAATCTAAGATATGACATGAGTGGCTTAAGCCGTGTTCATATCGGACCTTTTGTTTTGTCTTTTTCTATTGATGAAGAAACAAAAACAGTTACATTAGAAGATTTTGAGCATCACGATAACGCATACTGACGCATGTATTTAGTTTGCCTTCTCTATAATCACGCAGTCCTTCTTCTATTTGTTTGTTGACCCTTCGCTCAGCGGATCCCAGTCATAAGCACTGGTAGCCAATCTTTTCACTACAGAGTTGTCAGGTTCCTGCGGATGGATCTTCAATCCATTAAGCAATTCTTTTACTTCAGGTTCAAGACAAATTGTAGTTGCAGCTGCCATAGAGCTTCCATAGTTCCCTATAGGAGGCTATATAATATAATCATTATCTTTGTCTCCACAAGACAGTATATTAAATCTCACTCTTTTTCTCAACAATATTCTGTTCAAAGAAATTTAGTTAAAACAAAGAGTATTTTATGTTATGACACACACTCATACTATCAGTTTTTTGAAGATTTGTACAGTCACCTTCCACAGGGATGTTTTTCATGCCAGAGCATCAGCAAACGCAGCAATCCACAGAATCAAAAACTACTTCTCAAAGGCAAGCAACTCCCCGAATCCAGGCACCTATCTCGCATCCAATGGCTATTATCCAGCGTGCCAGAATTAATCCGAAATCTCTCACCCACGCTGATGTCATGCAGTTACAGCGTACTATTGGAAATCGGGCAGTAGGCAGATTGCTATCAGAAATTGGGCTGATTCCTTCCAAAGCTAAACAGGCACAGACTGTTCAACGTCAAGAACTAGTCCAACGCCAGGAAATACCTGAGGAAGAAGAACCATTACAGGGCAAGTTTGAAAGTGGGCTTGAGAAAGAAACATGTCCTTCATGCATGCAAAGGCAGGAAATTCCTGAAGAGGAAAAACCTCTTCAAGGAAAAATGATAGGAACTATCCAGCGGCAAGAAATCCCAGAGGAAGAAGAACCTCTTCAAGGCAAGTTTGAAAACAAGCCTGAACTAGCCTGCCCTCCTTGTTTCGCAGCTCCCATAGTGCAGAGGCAGGAGATGCCAGAAGAAGAGGAACCACTTCAAGGTAAATTTGAAAGTATTCAGCGTCAGGAAATCCCGGAGGAGAAAGAGCCTCTTCAAACAAAGAGGGAGAATAACACAAGTATGCCTGATAACCTCAAGGCTGGCGTGGAGAGTTTGTCTGGAATTGATATGAGTGATGTGCGGGTGCATTATAATTCTGATAAGCCTGCTGAAGTAGGGGCGTTGGCGTATACTCAGGGGACAAATATTCACGTTGCTCCGGGGCAGGAGAGGCATTTGCCTCATGAAGCGTGGCATGTGGTTCAGCAGAAGCAGGGGCGTGTCAGACCGATCATGCAGATGAAGGATGGGACTTTGGTCAATGACGATCAGGGGTTGGAGCATGAAGCGGATGTTATGGGAATGAAAGCATCTTATGAGCCGGGGAGTCGCGGGGTGCAGGTCTCGACTGCCCATGAGTTAATACATCTGGTGCCGCGGGAAATGGAAGTAGAAAGAGTTAGACCAGGCGAGGGTGGCGAAATCCAATGTAAGAAACTATATGAAGATTTCAAGCGGTTACATCATAACCAGGGTACGGACTCTTTAGTATTCGACACCGAAGAAGAAAATGCACACGCAACAGTGTTTCCCGACAGCCATCAACACTCTGGAGAAGAACAATACGATTACATAAGTCAACGATGGGTATCTGTGTTTCATGTCACACGCGAGATACCATTCGGAAGACAATTCTTCACAGACACAGGGAAAATGATCGATACCAATAATAACAGAGGAAATAGAAATGGATTGGATAATCTAGGATCAAATTTTCACCATAATAAGGTGAAAAATTTACCCCATTACGATGACAATCAGGCGAGAATTGAGGACAATAGGTTAAATCAAGATGATGATAAAGCCCGGGTTGAAGCTGAAAAGGTTGCTAGGGGCCGGAAGGATCAAAGTCAAATAGAGATCAAGTTAATAATTAGAAGAATAGTGAAAGAAAACACCCTTGCTTTAAGTTCCTCTGATATAGACTTCGATGATTATTGGAGTAAGTTTGTGAGTGCTGCGCGTATAAATATTAATATACTGCAGTCAGACAGAGAAAACAGAAGTGAAATCTTGAAATTAATTGGAGAAGAGATTGCTGAGAAAAGAGCGCATGGAAAGCGTGAACTACTTAGGCTCAGAGAGTTTGTCCTACTTGACCCCTATATACAAACTGATCAGATGATCAATGCATACACAAGATTCATCGCCGGTGATAGTCATCCCGAGTATTCGGTATGGATGCAAGATAGATTCGAAAGAGCTTATCAACATTATGCAAAACAGATAATAAAGATACGTGAGGAACGCATAAGGAAAATTGGGGAACTTGAGATTAAGACTGAAAAGGAAGAGGACAAATCGGAGCCGGAGGAAGGGAAAGAGCCTGTAAATAAAGGTCCAAAGACGAAATAAGGAAATAGCTCACAAACGTGAAATGCTGTAGGACTATTAAAGTACAAATACTAGTCTATTTGCGTTTGCCGTTCTTTTTGATTTAGTAGAGGGAATATAATCCATCGATCCTCACCGCCAGTTTCATGACCATGGCGTGATATTTGGAAAGACTACATCAAAACTACAGCACTACCAATCTTTCGGCACAATAACTAATTCGTGATTGACCTTGATTGTGATGAATATATTCCAGACGATGACAGTATCTGATAATCTCTAATTTGATTCTCCCAAAAACGGCGTTGTCAAATCGTTTTTCTCCCTTTTGTTGTCGGGATGGGGTCAATTTTCCTTGATAACGAGAATGACATTGACGACCAAAATAAAGTCGGCTTTTCGCTATTTCGAGTGGGTAATTTGTAGTCACTTCCTAAATATAAGTACTATTTGAAAACACTTTTTTTGGAAAACCATATTCAAGCTCGATGTTTATCTATTTAGGGTGGTCACGTTTCAGCTGGGCAATTATTTTCAACCCACACAAAACAACGAAGAATCATAAAGTCTAATAAGCATCAGACAGTATAAATAATTTATTTTCCCTGTGATGTCTAAATAACAATTTATATCCGGTACTCCGTGTACTGATCCCATTCTAGTTAATTAACTCTTTTTTACATTTCGTATTTTCTTCTTATTTCCTTGATTTTCCGGATGTTAACGACATCGGCTTGATTCTATGAAATCGAAAAGATTTTTTCTATCCTGCCTCCCTGATTCTTAAAATATGTTCAGACAGGCTGGGGCGTTAAAAAGTACTGCGTACAATTTTCTAATGGTATGGGTAATTAGAACTATAATAAAGCAATAATAGCTTTATCTCTTCTTTTCTAGTTTTTCTACAGTTACAATCCCATTTTCTCAATTTCCATTTCACGCATGCTTCAAAGCCTCCATAGGACTCATTTTCGAAGCCCTGTACGCAGGGTAAAGTCCTGAAAGAGCCCCTATCAATAAGGCGAAGAGCATGGCAATTACAAGAAGCCTGGGCGTTATCAGGAAAAGCACTATCCTTGTATTTGCAAGCCATGCGTTCATAACATAAACAGCCCCGACGCCCACAAGGATTCCCACGATTCCGCCGAAGAGACCCATAACAGAGGCTTCTCCAAGTGTCAGGAGCAAAATGTCTCTGGTTTCGGCTCCAATGGCTTTTAAAATCCCGAATTCCCTTGTCCTCTCGGCAACGGACATCAGCATTGTATTCATTACGCAGAGACCGCCTATGATTGCTGCAAGGAGCCCTGAACTGATAGTGATTACACTGAAAATCATAAAGGATTGCTTTGCCTGCACTTCAAGCTCGCCCGGAGAAAGGGTGCTTGTGCCTTTTACGCTGAATTCTATGCGTTTAGAGAGGATTTCGGCGTCCACCCGCTCGTCAGGCACTGCAAAGATATAGGAAACAGAGTCGCCTACGCTATAGAGGTCCTGCGCGGTCTCAAGGGGTATGATTACCGCGTTGTCGAAAATCGAGCCGGTATAATCCAGGATTCCTACAACGGTAAAGTACTTGTCATGGATCTCAAACTTGCTGCCGATCTGGAGTTTGTATTCCCTTTGAATGTTGCTTCCGACTACAACACTATAGGAATCGCCTGGATTGAGGAAGCGGCCTGCTTTCAGCTCCACCGGATTAAGAGCGACACTGGATTTTTCCGGAGGGACGCCAAGGATCTGTTTCCCGGTCATTCCCATTTTATCCTCATCAAAGGTGGTCATTAAAAGCCCGTATGCATCCTTTACCCCTGCCACCCGGAGGACGTCGCTTACCTTATCGTCCGTGAGCCCGCCTCCAAAGACTCCGCTTTCGGCGAAGACCCGGATTTTGTCGCTGGTTACGCTCATGGAACGTTCAAAGGTCTGGTGGAAATTTTCGGACATCGCCCCCATAACTATAACTGCAAAGATCCCGAGAGCGATCCCGCAGACTGTCAGTCCGCTCCTGACCTTCCTGTTCATTATGTTCCGGATGATGAGGTCAAACATGATGATCCTGCGTTTGAATTTTACCGGTTATAATCTTTTAGCTTTCAGGAATTCTTATTTCCCTTTTCTGGTGGACAGGAGTCCAGCACAGAGCAAAATCCCAAGGGCTGCGAAAAAGGCAATTGAAGGGGATTCTTCGACAGGGCTTTCTTCGGCTACAGGCTCAAAGACCCTGAGAACCGTCTCATGGCTGTCCAGGATTTCTCCTTCAAGGTTCAGCACATAGATCTTTACGTTATAATCTCCCTTCGGGACCCCCTGCCAGATTATCCCTACTGTATCTTCTTTTCCCGAGGTCAGGATATCTGCGGTTTCTTCAAAGACCTGCACTTCTTCGTCTTCAGGCGTCAGCACGACCTTTACAAGACCGTCAAAAGGCACCTGGGATTTCCCGACAATAGTGACGCTTGCTCCATATTCATCCACATCAATGTCATAGTCAAGAATTTCTATGTCTTCCTCGGCTCTGAAATCCGACCTGTAGGCTGTAATAATATCAGGAGAGTGGGAGTGAACCTTCAGAATCGCGGTGTAGTTCTTATCCTTATCGAGAAGAAAAGGCCAGTAGCTTGCGTTATAATAAGTATTTGTAACAGGTATATTTTTCTGCCTTGTGGAATAAATGACTTCCATACCTGAAACAAGTTTCAGGTTAAAATCTATCATACTGGGCTCAGGAAGATTCAGATCCTGGAAACCTGTTCGGGCTACCGGAGTTAGCAAAATAGAAGCTTTTTCGGAATCTGCAGAGAAATCTACAACTTTTACATTCGAAAGTACAGGACTTTGATACAAAAATGTAGTCTCTTTTGAAGCAAGAGTCTTATTACCAGCTTTTACAGAAACCTGAACTTTATATGACTCACTATTCCTTTCAGGATCTATACCTTTTTTAAAATCGTTTCCAAGCTCCCAGAAAACAATTTTTGTAATTCCCTGGCCTCTTTCAACAGAGTTTAGAGAAAAAGTTTCAGATTTCAAGACTTTATTCTCCGAGCTTAATACAAAGCGCAAAGATACATTTTCAAAAGGTTCTTCAAACCTAACTATTGCATCCGAAAATTCTGAATCCGAATAAAAATCATTGATAAGAACATTATTATTTTCAGGAATAATACCCTCAGAAGCTTCATTGATTTGTGCAACTTTAATTTTTTCGTCAATTATAGAAGGTCCCAAGTCAACCTGTGCAAAAACAGAGTGGATTCCACTGGTTAAGATACTCAGGAGTAAAAGTATAGAAAAAAACCGGAAAATGGAGTTTTTTACAGTAGAATCTTTGATATTAAGATTTTTGATATTAAGATCTTTGAAAATAAAATCTCTTAATATAAAATTTCTACTAGTAGTAATATAACTGATTCTGTTTGCAAGATTATTAAGATTATTAAAATTGATACGATTATTAAGAGTATTAAGAATAGTAAAAGTATTATCTCTGCAAGAATCTCTGTTTTTGAAAGAGCTCTTTTCTCCCTTGAAGCTCAAGCCCGGTCCTCCTCTCTCCAAAAATATCTGGAACCAAAACCGTATTTTAATCCGGCTCGGTATATTATAAAATGTATGAGCTTATATCTGAGCTTTCACGTTTAAAGTTTTACGTTTAGGCAGAGGCAGAGTTCAAAATTAAATGAAATTTAATTGTTTATTTACTAGCGTTCTATTTTATTTCGTGCTTCTGTGGTTTTGAGACTCTTAATACGATTCTTTATTCTTTAGCTGTAATCCATGTTCCACAAGCTACAGGAGATCTTTTAACTGTTTCTCCATCAAGAATTTCTCCGAGCTGGGAAGGATTCCGGGCATCCATGACAAGGACATCCAGCTTGCAGCGTTCAATAATCTTTGCAGCTACAGGATCTACAGGGGATTTTGAGCCTGCTTTCATCTCGATTGCCATGACTATGTTTATCAGTCTTTCAGGGGATATTTTTTCATACTTCACTGCATCAGGGACGCAGCTTGGGTCTGAAGAATAAACTCCGTCAATAGAAGTAGCAATTGTTAGCAGGTCTGCACGAAGGTATTCTGCAAGGATTGCAGCGACAGCATCCGTAGTCTGTCCAGGCGTGACCCCTCCCATAACCACTACTTTTCCGGGGCGCACAGCCTTTGCAGCTTCAAGGTAGTTTGTTGGAATTTCTGGAGAGGCGTCAGGCCCAAGAGCTGCAATAAGCAGGCTTGCATTCAGGCGAGTAATTTCAATGCCTATATAATCGCAGGTTACTTCATCGGCCCCTACAGCCCGCGCAGTGCTTATATACTGCCTGGCTGCTTCTCCGCCGCCAGTTACTACAAGTAAAGTGTGTTTTTTCGAAATACTGCGAAGAACTTCCGCATATTTTAAAAAACGATCCGGATCAAGGTTTTTTGCGAGAATTGAACCGCCTAGTGAGAGTACAATGAGCATGATGATCTCTACAGATTAACAATGGGGATTTTTAAATTTATCGCTGAATAGTTTTTCCTTATATTCTAAAAATTCCTTATTAATCCGTCTAGTTTCTCTGTTTTATTCCTCGCGTTCTGGATTAATTTTGGTAAGTTATAAATTTCTTTAGTTCTTTATTTTTTAATTTCTTTACTGATAAAAGAAAAATGATTTATTTAATCATCGAATACTTAATTGAACTAAAGAGAAGAGCACCATAACTTATTTATAGGAAAAACTTTTATTTCCTTATAACTGACTAATCAGTCAGCAATAGAGATAATTATGAAAGAACAAATCAAGGACAAAAAAACAGCTATTACGGAAGCGGCTCTGAAGCTTTTCACAGAAAGAGGCTTTCATGGAACTACGACTGCACAAATTTCAAAAGAAGCAGGTGTAGCTACAGGTACCCTTTTCAATTACTTTCCTACAAAAGAAGACCTTATAAATAGCCTGTATATTGAGGTTAAAGGAGAGTTGAGCCGCAGTATGGGAAAAGGGATTGAGATAGAAAGTACCTTTCAGGATGAGATGAAAAAACTCTGGGCTAATTTAATTAATTGGGGATTAGACAATCAGGAAAAATTCCTTTTTGTTGGGCAGTTTTGTTCATCTCCTTACATAACAAAATTTACACGCGAAGAAGTGATGAAAGAATATGTTTTTCTTCACAAGCTTGTAAATGAGGGAGTAAAAACAGGAGAGATCCGAGATTTCCCTGAGGGTCTAATAATTTCAATGTTTTATCAGGGCAGCAGGACAGTAGTAAATCTGATTCTTGATTCAAACCAATTGCAGAATAAAAATAAATTCATAGAAGATGGATTTCGCATTATCTGGAACGGATTGGTTAAGAACTAATTTTTTTCATCTTATCTCTGAGTGATCAGTCAATCAAATTCAGAATACTCAATTTTTTTATCATAACATAAACATCAACTCAAAAAAGACAAGAAACTATTTAAAAAACAATTATTCAAAAATAATATAGTTCAACAATTCAGGAGAAGGAAAAATGCTGTACAGAAAAATGCCTAAAAATGGAGACGAACTTTCTATACTCGGATTTGGATGTATGCGCCTCCCAGTAAAAGAAGATGGCAGTATAGACGAAGAAAAAGCCACTAAACAGGTTCGTTATGCAATCGATCAGGGGGTAAATTACATTGATACAGCGTGGCCCTATCACATGGGACAGAGCGAACCCTTTTTAGGACGTGCCCTTGCCAATGGATACCGCGAAAAAGTAAAACTTGCAACAAAACTTCCTTCTTGGCTTATAGAAGACCGAGAGGATATGGATAAATTCCTGAATGCTCAACTGGAGAAGCTCAAAACAGATCATATCGACTATTACCTTATTCATGCTCTTGTTGGTAATCTATGGGATAATATTGAAAAGCTGGGTGTAATTGACATCCTTGACAAGGCCAAAGCTGATGACCGCATTAGAAATGCAGGCTTCTCCTTCCACGGCTCAGGAGAGGACTTCAATCGGATAGTGGACGCTTATGACTGGGACTTTTGTCAAATCCAGTATAACTTCCTCGACGAAAAGAACCAGGCAGGTACTGAAGGGTTAAAATATGCTGCTTCCAAGGAACTTGGGGTAATTGTTATGGAACCTCTGCGGGGAGGATCCCTCGTAAGTCCTGTGCCTCCTGCTGTGGAAGAAATCTGGAATGAAGCCCCTATCAAGAGGACTGCTGCCGAATGGGCTCTTCGCTGGGTCTGGAATCATCCTGAAGTCACAGTTGTTCTTTCAGGGATGAATGAGGAAACCCACATTAAGGAAAATCTTGCAGTAGCAAGAGAAGCATACCCAAATTCTCTGACTGAAGCTGAACTGCAGTTAGTAAAGAGAGTAGAGCAAAAATACCGTGAACTTATGAAAGTCGGCTGCACAGGTTGCAGATATTGTATGCCCTGTCCGGTAGGGGTGGATATCCCATTATGTTTCGAAACGTATAACAACCTGCATATGTCAGGCGACGAAAATGGGACAAAGTTTATGTATGCTGCAAGACTGGGCGGCGTTCTAACCGGTGAAGAGCCCCAATTCGCATCCCTGTGCATACAATGCGGAAAGTGCCTTGAAAAATGTCCTCAACATCTTGATATTCCGAAGACTCTCGAATCTGTTGTAGAAGAGCTTGAAGGTTCGGATCTGGAAGAGAGAGTTGCAATGGCAAAACAGGCTTTTAAAAAGCAGGTTTAAAAGCGAGACCGAGATTTGAAGTGACAAAGATACAAAAATCAAGACTATTGTTTAGGCTGACTTTTATCGAAAGATGTACTATACTCCCATAAATTAAATGGTGAAACATATGAAAAAATTGTTGGACAAAACAAAAATAGGAAACATGACATTGAAAAACAGATTTATCTGTGCAGCCATGGGTGACTCTACAGATGATGGGCATCTGATCAAAAATATCTTTATGAAGTACGATACTCTCGCCCAAGGAGGAGTCGGAACAATTATTACGGGATTTACATTGGTAGATGAGACAGAACGACTGGCTCCTATAACGGCTATATATGACGATTTGTTTATTGATGAATTTAGAAAATTAACGGATATAGTTCATTCTCAAGGTGCTAATATTCTCCTTCAACTTGTGTTTTTAGGCTCTTCGTTATATTGGAAAATAGATACGCAAAGAGTAGTGCTAGGACCAAGTGCTGTAGCCAACCTGACTTCTCAAGTCATCCCAAAAGAAATGGATATCAGAGAAATAAAAGCTGTACAGGAAAAATTTGCAAAAGCAGCTTTGAGAGCTAAAAAAGCAGGATTTGACGGTATTGAGATTCATGCAGCCCATGGATTCCTTCTTAACCAATTTATTACACCTTATTACAACCGGCGAAATGATGGATATGGTGGTTCTATTGAAAATAGAGCTAGGATGTTGCTTGAGACCTATTCTGCAATAAGAGAAGCTGTTGGTAAAGACTATCAGGTATGGGTTAAGGTTAATAGTACAGATGGGTTTGAAGACGGATTAACCTTTGATGATTGTAGGTATGTATGCAAAGAATTAGCAAAACTTGGTTCCAATGCAATCGAGATAAGTGGAAACTGGATGGCATTATCCTCTACGAAAGAAATTTATTTTAAAGAAGAAGCAACGACAATCGCTAAAGAAAATAATGTTGTTGTTATCGTGACCGGAGGAAACCGCGATTTTAGACAGATGGAGCAATTGCTGAATAGCACCAACATTGAATACTTCGGAATGGCAAGACCTTTTATTTGTGAACCGGATCTTGTTAACCGCTATGAAAAAGAACATACTGAACAGATAAGTTGCATTAGTTGCAATTCATGTCTTGATCCAAATAATGAACCAAAATGCGTACTGAATTCGGATTAAGGTTGATCTATTAACTTTCGGATTCTAAGCTAGTCTAAGAAGCCTTTTAAAATTGCTTAATGTCTAAGGTTCTCGAATCCGTTGTGGAAAAACTAAAACTACCTGATTTTGAGCAAAGAGTTGCCATAGCAAAAGAGATGTTCAAAAAGCAGGTTTAAAAGCGAGACCGATTTGAAGTGCCGAAAATACAAAATCAAGACTATTGTTTAAGCTGACTTTATTGAAAGTTGGAGAATCAATAGAGTTTTTAATAGTCAAAAAAGTCCTTAGACTCTTAGTGCATTCATAAAAAATTAGTTGTGGAATGAATTCATGGGCTGGATATATCAAATGCATAAGAAGCGCAGGACATTGGCCAGGATGCCTTCCTTAGTAAATTATTGCCTTTTTGGGTGTCTTCGAGTTCCAGCGAAGCTGCTGGTGCTACTTCTGGGCTTGTTAATAGTGCATACAGATCTACATTGGGACTCTGCACTTTCTTTGCCGTATCCGCCGCCTCTGACTCTGTCACGCTAGATGTCCAGTAAGTGTCCATAAGGCGTGCTGAGACTCGTTTACTTCCGGTAAGGTAATTCTCGCACCCATCATTGCAATTCTGCTTATCGAATAGCCCCAAAATATCATTCCTATTCCGGCACGAAATGAAGAGGCTGGTCTCAAAATTCCGAATATTCATATTTTTGACCAATCGTAGGTATTCTGTTTAGTTAATCGATCTTGATTATCTACTCCTGAATATTGGTTCAGAGGGGTTAGAGGTAGTTTTGAAACAAGCTCAAGAATATATTTGTAAAAGATTGCAGGATAACCTTGTCTGCTACTTCACGGATTATGTTTCCATCGTGGGATTTTGTCTTTTCGTGACTTATTGTGTTCTGAAATTTATCCAGAATTGGAATAAGCAGAGCCTATCAAAGAATATTCAATAATAGCGAAGAAAGCAAAAATGAAAGTTGAATATAGAAGCTTGCCACTTGAAGATAGAAAAGTCAGCGCCTTTGGCATTGGCGCAGGAAGCTTACATGAATCCTGAAACAGGAAATTAAAAGTATCTCATTGCCGTGTGCCACGATGATTCCTCATTATAAACAGTAACTCAGGTTCGTCCGGCTATTCTGGATGGTTTTGCAGCCAGAGGCAGAGACGTAAAAATGCTCAGAATAAGGTATCTAGCTTGTTTCTTAAAATTGGAACTACGGAAGTGAAAATATGAAAAAATTTAAAAAGGTGGTGTTATATTTACTCAGTTTTTTGCTTCTATTAGGCATTGGTATTACATTATTTATAAATATAAACCCGGCTTTTGGTGGGAATCCAACGAAAGAGCAAAAAGAAATGTATCAACATTTAAATAATTATGTTGATGGAAAATTTACTAATGAGGGTCCTGCAGAGTTGGTTATAAATTCCTCAGATGCTTCATCAACAAATGAGGATTCTGCTTCAGAGGCTAAAGACCGTAATCCGCCTGGTCCAATTCCTGTTTCTGTCATTGACTGGAACAAAATTAAAAGTAAAAATGATAGTTTGACCTGGTTTGGACACTCTGCTTTTCTGCTTAGCATTGATAATAAAAAGCTATTGATAGACCCTATGCTGAGTCCTATTGCCTCACCGGTTTCATTTGTGGGGATTAAAAGATATGAATATAGTGAAGATATTATGCTGCATCTTATTGATGAAATGCCGCCTATTGATGCAGTTTTTATTACACATGACCATTATGACCACTTAGATTATCAATCTATTGTAAAACTAAACAGCAAAGTATCACATTTCTTTGTTCCTCTTGGGGTTAGTGCCCATTTAATTCGATGGGGCATTCCAAAAGAAAAAATTACGGAACTCAATTGGTGGGAAGAAACGGAGTATCAGGGCTTGACCGTTGCTTTGACACCAGCCAGACATTTCTCTGGAAGAGATCCATTTAATATCGATACTACCCTATGGGGTGGATGGGTCATTCTGGGAAACAAAACTCGATTATATACTAGTGGAGACACCGGATATGACATCCATTTTAAGGAAATCGGGAAGAAATATGGACCTTTTAATATCACCTTGATTGAAGGTGGCCAATATGATCGAAGATGGTCAGACATTCATATGATCCCGGAACAATCTGTCCAGGCCAATATAGATGTAAATGGTAAGACTATGATGTTGATGCATTGGGGAGCGTTTACATTATCTAATCTGGTTGGAAAGAACCAATAGAAAGGGCACTAAAAGAGGCAAAAAAAAGAAAAGTAAACATAATTGCCCCGGAAATTGGTGAAACCGTTCTATTAGATTCAGACTTGCATATGCCTCCAACTTCATGGTGGGATTTTTGAAAGAATATTACCTATGGAACTGATGCCGGGAATATGGGAGATCTCAGAGGAAGCAAAGTAATAGAATCGGTATATAAAATACGAAAAACTGTCTAATTGAAGGAGAAAATCATAGGTATGTTGGAAAATTGTTTTTCAATTCTCTACATTCTGCCTTTCTTTTTATAGCTTACTTTTATATAACATTAAATTGTATATTCTGACTGATCAGTCACTCATGGAATTGATCTAGTAAATAATTAAAAAGGGATATCGTGAAAATTTTAAAGAGAATGAATCGGACACAACATTATGAAAATTGCCTGTATTAACGGCAGGTCATAGCTAGTAAACTTTTCAGTAAGAATATTTGACATTCAAGAGATTATGCGTCATGAAAAATTTCAAGGGGGGCAAAATATGGACAAACCAAAGTTAAGTGAAAGTGTAATTTTCCCGAAAGGTGAAAAACTTCCGGAGCAATTTAGTAAGTATTTTACAGGTAATGCCTGGCTTTACATGCTGGTACCACGTGATAATGGATTTAATTGTCCGATCGGCAATGTAACATTTGAACCAGGCTGTCGGAACAACTGGCATAAGCATCCGGGTGGACAGATTCTGTTAGTAAC
>JBNAKO010000273.1:0-7418 GCA_049706495.1 Methanosarcina sp.
AGGGGTTGTATTTTCCTTTTTCAAGGAAAACGATAGTTTCTCTTCTGACTCCAACTAGATTTGCAAGGGCCTCCTGGGTAAGGTCTTTCCTAGCCCGGAATTCCTTGATTCTTGTTTTCACAGTGCGTCCTCCTGAAAGTTAAATTGAATTTGGAAGTTTATGTAAGTTCCAGTAAGTGTTAAAGAAAATATATTGGAAATCTATCTGTAATCTATCTGTAATCTATCTGCAATCTATCAAAAATCTTCGAAAATTTATCAAAAATTTATCGAAAATATACAGGTATTTACAGAAGGTTTATTCAATGTCTCCTTTTTGCATGAAATACCACCTGAAAACATTTGCAGAAATAATCATAAAGAAAAGAAGGACACAAAGTACAAGCTCAACAGAAAGCTGAATAAGCCCTAAGTTTTGAATTAAAGAAAGCCCTGTAATAACTACAAGGGTAAGCAGCCAGGAGTAAGTAATTCCATATGCTGACAGCTTTTTTGTCCTTTCATCCTTATCAGGCAGATCTCCGCGCTTAAAAAAACTAAAAATCGTTATAACGAGGATTATGAGACCTCCATTAATAAAGATAATAGGTAATAATGAGTTATTCCCATAAATTGCGGCAAAAAACATTCCGCCAAGTGTAATAAATAAAATAATGCCTGCAAGAATTAATTTATTCCTTTTTCCTTTCTCCATTCTCTAAATCCCCTTATATCAATCCGCATGTCAATGTAATCCATCACATCGAGTAATCTGTCGTTGCTATTCATTATTTGATAAAACGAGATACAAAGAGATACAACTAGGTAAAGCTAGATATAACAATAATATCTCGTTAGTTGTTTTTCATTCTCTTAAGAAAAAATTGTTGATTATTTGCAACATATTATTAGATATTTCAAACATTAAGTTAGATATAGATTACATATTTTATTATTTAAGACTTTTGATTCGGGGATAAAGGAATGTTAGAATTGGAGAACATAATATTATTTCTATGGAACAAAATGTGGAAAATAAATAACATAAATAAATATTGAAAAGCCAAAATAAAAGAGTAATAAAAGAGTAACAAAAGTAATAAAAAGTGATAAAAAAGCAATGCAAAGCAATAAAACAAGTAATAAAACCAGCGGTAAAACACGCAGCTTAAATAAAATCCATAAGGTGAATGCACCCCAGATTATTGCAGCACATACTTATGAAAACGCATTACATAAAATTAATTCGCAGATCAGACTTTAGAGAATCAGAACAAGAAAAAAAGAATTCTCAAGGCCGGATACTGCTGTCAAGCCTTGATAAATGTCCCATTCCTGTATTCTTCAAAAGCTGTTTTTAATTCCTCCTGCGTATTCATGACAATCGGCCCATACCATGCAACAGGTTCGCCTATAGGTTTTCCGGAAACGAACAGGAATCGAACTCCAGTCTCTCCGGCTGTAATTTCTATGGAATTCCCGTCTCCGTAAAGGACAAGATGCCCGGAATCTATTGCACAACTTTCTGCAGGATCAATATACCTACTGCCGTCAGTCTCAAAAGCACAGGGATCTTTTCCTTCATCGAAATATCCTTCTCCTTCGATTATATAAACAAAAACAGTATGTCCAAGCTGCGTTCTGTGTGAGAATATTTCTTCAGGAGGCAATGTTACATCCAGATATTCAGGATTTGTTACAATTCCTTTTACCGGTCCTTCCACCCCATTTACTTCTCCGCAGATAATTCGTACTTTCACCCCTTTTCCCATAAGAAGCTCAGGCACCTTATTAGTTTTAATCTCCTGGTAGCGCGGATTCATCATTTTCTGTGAAGCAGGCAGATTTGCCCAGAGTTGAAAGCCCCAAAGCTGCTGCTTTTCATCTCCTTCAGGCATTTCCTGATGAATAATTCCACTCCCTGCAGTCATCCACTGCAAATCCCCAGGCTTGATCAGGCCTTTATTTCCCATACTATCTTCATGCCGAATCTCTCCCTCAAGCACATATGTTATTGTCTCAATTCCTCTGTGAGGATGCCAGGGAAAACCTGCTTTATATTCCTGCTCATTTGCGGAATGAAATTCGTCTAAAAGGAGAAACGGATCAAGCTCAGGCACCTGCTGAAACCCGAAAGCCCGCTTCAGGTGTACGCCTGCCCCTTCAAGCGTTGGCATACTTTTTATTATCTTTCTTATTCTTCTTGGATTAGTCAACTAAACCACTCCCTACTTAAAAATTATATTTAGAACATTATTTTCATCATATAGAACCCTGTTGTTCCTGACAAATTCGGCGAAAAGCAATCTTCAACCTTCTGTCTTCTGAAATGTTCTCCGAAAACAGTTAAATAAAATATGTACTGTAGTCGGAACTTTATATGAAAATTTAATCAATTTTGATTAATTTGATTAATTTAATTAATTTGACTATTTTTGATTAATTATATCTTGTTGGAAATTTCCCCATATTTATTATCACAATTGTTATATTTTGTTTTTTTGGCCTGCTGACTATAATTCATAAAGTGGTTTTAAAAACAGGTTCTTACAAAATCCATTTTTAACTTAACTGGGGATTATTTATCAGATGAAAATTTAGTTTTTATAATATGTGTAAAACTTTGATGGTATTTTCGATCAATAGAGAATATCCCAGTATATTTGGAGAATATCTAATCATATAATATAGTCAATAAATACAGTCAATACAATCAAGTTTTTTCCTTTCGGTACACATATCTAAAATCAAATTGTACAAACACTTGAATTAAATTATCCAGATAACCCATATTCAACTAATATATCTCACATTTTAACTAAATTTATTTCATATTTTAAGATATTTGTAAGGAGCCTCAGAATGACCCTTGTTATCGCTTTTATTGGAAAAAACGGTGCAGTAATGGCCGGAGATTTGCGGGAAATTACTTTTGAAGGAGAAAAATCCAACCGGGAAAAACTCGAAAAAGAACTCTATTGTGGAAACATAGTTACTGATGACGAACTTACGACAAAAGCAAATGAATGCGGAGTTAGCATAACAGTTACGGACTGCAAGAGTAAAATTTCGGAAAGAGATAGCATCCTTATAGGAGAAGTATCTTCAATTGAAGATGGAATTTCCAAAAAAAGAAGGTTATATGCCTCCGCAGGAAATTATGCAATTGCAGAGCTTAGAAATGAAGAAATAACCTTAACTTCGCACGCAAAAGGAAGTAATTTTATCGTTTTCGGAAATGAATTTACTAAACAGGTAGCTAACAAGTGTTTTAAGGATAACTGGACAAAGAAAAGCAATTTCCAGGATGCAGTAAGAATTCTTATGCTCTGTATGGAAATTGCAGCCCAGAAAACCGCTTCTGTAAGTAAACAGTTTTTCCTGATCCAGACAGCATCAAAAAAAGATGTTTTGAAAGCTTTCGAGATGGACAAGCAAGTTTGACAAAAGGTGTTATTATCCTTAGAATTATATTAATTTATTTTTGTTAAATTGTCTTTATATGTGATTGATTATACGATCGAGTTAGAGTATTGGGGTAAAGAACTAAAAGGAAATTGACAGCTCCTCGCTAGTATTATGTTTAAATGCTCAGCTTTTTCTGTTGGTTTAGCGCATGCACATATTGGAGGGAAAAGTTGTGAACCAATGACGTTTCTTAATGTTTCCCTGATGCGTATGAATATATGAAAAAACAGCTTCAAGACTGGCGTCTATATCTCAATTGTAAACTATGGAGTACCTTCTAGCAACGGAATCATTGCATTTTTCGAATGGTATGGACAGTCAATTTTTACCTTCATAATTGAGCAAAAACCCTCTTTTGTCAGCTTTAAGTTCGCAGACAATAAAATAACAAAGTTCGTAGAAGAATGCACGGGTCGTGAGAAAAAGTTTGGGTTTTGAGTAAGGGGGAGCGGAAAGTGGAAACTTAAGGACACAAGGAAATTAAGACCTATCCGAAAAATATTGTTACTTACTCTAACTTTTAGATAGTTCCAAAAAGAAATTTTTTCCATTAGGAACTCTCAAATCCTCTATCGCTATTCGATATGGATCTAGCCAATCAAGGTAAGGTTGAGTACCTATTTTCTCCTGAATTCGTGCATTAAAATATCTGTAGTGAGCTTGTGATATTCTTCCAGGCCAGGAGTTCCTTAACATCCAAACTCCTTCTAATCCCTTGTGTTCTATTTCCCAGTCCAGTATTGCACCCAATATCCGGCCTCTAAGATGCAGGAAAAACTTTTCATAAACATATTTGTTGGTAACAAACAGTACTAGTAAGCCATCAAATTCTGAAAAATTTTAAGGGAATTCATAATATGCATGATATATTTAGCCTCCTCAACTTAAAAGACTGATAGGAAGCTTTAAAAACTCTGAATTTCCTTCAATGTCCTAATATTTTTTGAACAGAAAGTTACTGACTTTTGAGTCCAAAAAATAGGAATATTGTGAAAACCTGCAGGTTCTGCCAGTTAGAAAGGAAGACTAGAAAGGAAGAATCCCCGTTTAAGCAGAGAATGGGGAACCTAACGCGATGCACAATATTACATGTTGGTAATGCAGTACCTGGTTAATGAAGGCAATTTGAGCACCGGGAGGTAAAGTTCTAGGAAAAATTTGGGGACTTCATTATTTTTAGGTCCTATGTCGTTGCCTTTTTTTCAGTCAATCTTTGAATTCCTTTAATTTTTTACTAAAGAAAATGTAGCACTTTTCTGGAACTTATAGCACACTCAACCTAGTTACCCGAAAAAAGAATCAGGAAAGAAAAACTTGAGCATATTTTTCCAGTGATTGAAGCTTTGGAAAGCAACGTTGAATACTTTTCAGGAGCTGATAGATATATTTCTAACTTTTTCTCGCTACCAATAATGTTCAGTCTCCACAAAATCGTCTTTATCTTTAAGATCATATTGCATGAATTATTTGAACAAACAACGTAAGTAAACTGTGATCAGTTTCTTTTTTCCCATAATAAATTATATCTTTAGATTATATAGTATAAAATAGATGAAAATAGACTCCAATGTGATGCCTGAACACAATTCTAAAAGATCCTTTCATTTATCCCTTTTCCGAGGAGTTCGGCCTCTCGACCCCAAACAGGTACCCTTGGAGATCGCTGCAGGGATTACATTCGCAGCACTTGCCATTCCCGAAGTTATGGGATATACTAAGATTGCAGGCATGCCTTTAGTTACCGGAATATACACAATCTTGCTTCCGATGGCAGCTTTTGCAATTTTCGGGTCATCCCGTCATCTCGCCGTTGGAGCCGATTCCGCAACTGCGGCGATTATAGCGGGTGGTTTGTTGACAATAGACGCACCAAAATCACCTCAATATATTGCATACGCTAGTATGATCGCCCTGCTAGCAGCTGTTCTACTTCTTCTTTCAGGTCTACTGCAATTAGGTTTTCTGGCGGATTTTCTCTCTCATACGGTTCTTATAGGATTTCTTACAGGTGTGGGTATTCAAATC
Organism: Methanosarcina sp.; assembly: GCA_049706495.1. GTDB lineage: Archaea > Halobacteriota > Methanosarcinia > Methanosarcinales > Methanosarcinaceae > Methanosarcina. The sequence continues at coordinate 5,473 of JBNAKO010000273.1, forward strand.
TCCATCTCGCAGCTTAGCGGGATGCTTGGAATACCCTCTGAGTCTTTGGGAATAGTATCTTTATTCGGGAATCTAGCTCTTACAAACATTCCCACACTCTTGGTCTCACTATCTGTAATAGGGATAATTGCTCTTAGTAGAAGGGTCAGCGGCAAAGCTCCCGGAGCGCTGCTGGCAATAATTGGTGCAATTGCTGCAAGTTGGGCATTAGATTTTTCTTCTTATGGGATCGCCACGCTTGGTATGATACCAGACGGTCTCCCACATCTTTCTTTTCCTCAAGTCCCACTCTCTGATATTTCAAAGGTTTTCAATCTATCAGTGACTTGTTTTATTATTATCCTTACTCAGAGTATTGCAACATCTAGAGCTTATGCTATTAAATTCTCCGACTCTATAAACGAGAATTTGGATCTGGTCGGGTTGAGCTTTGCTAATGTAGCGGCAGGTTTGTCAGGCACTTTCGTGGTTAATGGTAGTCCAACCAAAACAGAGATGGTCAAAGATGCCGGAGGGCAAACTCAGCTTACCCAGCTCACAGCGGTCTTCGCTGTCCTCGTATTCCTGATGTTCTTTACTAAGCCATTTGTTTATTTACCCACGGCTGTACTTTCATCAGTAGTGTTTCTTATTGGTTTACGTCTTATAGATATCAAAGGTATGACATCTCTTCACAGACAGCGGCCAGTCGAATTTGCTGTCGCCTTGATAACAGCTCTAACTGTTATAGTTAGTGGAGTCGAGCAAGGAATTGCAGTAGCTATTGTGCTCTCGATCATAGCTCACCTTCGCCACAGTTACCGACCGCTTGACTTACTGCTTGTCTTAAACGATGGTGGTGGCATAAGGACAGTGCCACTTGTAGAAGGGCAGCAAGCTGTTGAAGGCTTGTTGATCTATCGTTTTGGTTCAAACCTCTACTTTGCTAACGAAAACCGCCTTACAGAGGAAGTAATTTCACTTGCCAGAAGTGCTAATTCACTTAAGTGGTTTTGTATTTCTGCCACGAACATTGGCGATATAGATTTTACCGCTTCAGATACACTCAAAAATGTTTATACTCAATTGGAAAAAATGGGCATTGCTCTAGTACTAAGTGATGTAGTACAGCCTGTGAGGAATGAGCTGGATAAGGATGGTATAACAAAATTGATTGGTAGAGAACATATTTTTGAATCAGTCCATGAGGTTATAGAAGCGTACAATCTGTCAACGGGTAGTTCAAAATAACTCTAAAACCTATTTTTTCTGATGAATTTAGAGCTTATCCGGAAAATCAATAATGGCATGTTGTAATAGTTACAGGAGGTCACAACACTTTTCGGATAGGTTCTAAGTTATCTCAATCAAAGCTTTCGGATTTTTGACCAGAGGTGTTTGAATGAGATTAGGCTAATAAGAAAGTATGGTCAGGAAAAAGAAGTTATTCTAACAACCTTACAAACAACCTCACAAACAACGTCACAAGTAAAAAATAATCTCATCTTTAGTCCAAACGTACAATTCTTACAAGAGATCTAATCGGAACATTGGCAATTGTATCTGCTCCTTTTTTGTCCACCAAAACTACTACAGCCCTTGGTTTTGCACCTACTTCTCTCAGCAGTTCAATCACTTCCATGCTAGTTGTACCAGTGGTTATAACATCGTCCACAATTATGCAGTTTTTACCAGTAACGGATCCAAAATTTCTACTTATGGTTCCTTTGTGACTTTCATGTACTATATCCTGTTCTTTACGACGGTATATAGCCAGATCTGATCCAAGTTCATATGCCATTAAGCTTGCCAAGGGAATACCATTAGCAGCAACTCCAACAACTACGTCTACTTCAGTATCTGTTTCTCCCAAAGTCTCAAAGACTATGTCGCAGAGTGCAAGTGAGATGTAGTGAAGACGTTTAGCATTTTTCCCTACACTGTTCCAGTTTACGGAAATATCTTTT
>JBNAKO010000274.1:0-6096 GCA_049706495.1 Methanosarcina sp.
CTTTTCTGCCCTGAGCATATCACTTGCATAGCTCAGGCACGCCTGGATATCCTCATGGGTAAGGCCGGGATAATTCCGCAAGATTTCGGATTCAGGCCAGTCCTTAGCCAGTAAGTCAATAATAAACTCAACGGCCAGGCGTGTGCCTTTTATTATAGGTTTGCCCGAAAGAACCGCAGGATCAATAATTATATGCTCTTTCCATGTCATAAGACTGCACCTAATTAAATATGGATTTGTTTAAGTATTTAGGTTTAATCTACTAATAATCAGTAAAATAATATATGCAAAAATTTAAACCTAAAAATTGAAATAAATCATTTATTCATTTGCAGTTTTAGATATACATAGATGAATAAATGCCAGTAGATTTTATAACTTCAATGAGCTTACTTTTAATATTTAAAGTAAAATATCAGGTAAATATCTTAAGAATCAATAGCCGAGTAACAAGACTAATTGAGGTTACATGAAATTGAGGTTATATGACAGTCGAAGTAAATGTTAAGTCAAAAAACAAAAAGAATTCATTAGATCTTATAGAAATATTAAGAAAGCACCTTCCTGAACTTTCAAAACGATACAATATAAGTTATCTGGGAGTTTTCGGATCTTACGTTCGCGGAGAACAGAAAGAAACCAGCGATCTTGATATTCTGGTGGAGTTTTCTAAAGTGCCTGATCTTTTAGAATTTATAGGACTCAAACAGGAACTTTCAGAAATAGTAGGCGTGGAAGTGGACCTTGTTATGAAAAGTGCTTTAAAACCAAAGCTTGGAAAAAGAATTCTTAACGAGGTCATATAGATATGATTTGAGCGTACAGCAGGACTATCTGCAGGATATTCTTGACACAATAGAGAGTTGTGAACGTTTTATTGAAGGAATGGATTTTGAGGATTTTGTTTCCGATAAAAAAACGATTTTTGCCGTAAAACATGCTCTTGAAATAATCGGAGAAGCAACAAAACATATTCCTGAAGAGCTAAGAAAAGAATATCCAGCCGTCCCCTGGAAAAAAATAGCTGGAACCCGTGATGTAATAATCCACGCTTATTTTGGTGTAAATTTGAACGTCATATGGAATACTGCAAATGACAGGCTGCCTGAATTAAAAAGAGATATTGAAAAGATACTGGCAGAGAAAGACTTCGAATAAGCTTCTCTTTTTAAAATAATTACACAATTTATTAATTTTAAGATTATAAAGCCTTAATGAGGGTAGAGTTAAACTCTCTTTTCAAATACTGAGTTTAATCTTGGTTCTAATAATGAAATCAAATTGCGGGCGGCCGCCCCACTCTAAAGGATGGAGTATTCGTAACCCTCTGTACTCCCATTGTAATAAAGTAAATCCAGTATTCATTTCAAAATTAGATTCTAAAATAAATAGAAAACGAAAACGGTATTAAGCTTTTTATGAAAACCATGAAATTAGGGAATTAGCCTTTTCTTCTCTCAATTTTAAATTGTCAACTTTTCCATCTACATCAGCCATATAATAAGACTCTGCAATCATTTTTTTTAGCGCTGGAGATTCTTCTGTGAGATTAGCCGTTCCATTAATTCCGTAGTAAGCTATAAAATAATCTTCTCTTCCTTTAAGAAAAGGCCTTTCATAAACTAAAAAATATCCTGAAGTTTTAGAAATTTCATATCCTGTTGCATTAAAAGAGAAAGGACCATATGTAGGACTCCAGGAGTTTTCTCCTTCACGCCTTTCAATTACTTCTTCAAGCTCTTTGGTAATATTTAGTTCCTGCTGGAACATATTCCCATTTTTTTCCAAATAATGATACAGAGTATTTTCTCCTTTTAAAAACTCAGATTCATCATCAAAATACCAGACATTTACAAATTTTCCTTCTGGATATTTTCCTAAATTGCAGTAGGGAGAAATTTTAGGAAAAAGTGATGTGCAGTCATGCACATTTCCTTGCCAGGCTCCCGGAATGTACCATCCTGACATTCCTTCTGAAGAAGGCAGTCCTGGGCCTATCCGAATGAAATCAAGCACAAGATATGTTCCAATAAGTACAAGTATAAAAAACATCAAAAATGTTATCTTTTTGTTCATTTTCTTATGAAACATTTTTTACCTGCCTCTAATTAACAAAAATATAAAAGTGGGGTAAGATTCACCTATTTTCTTTTTGTCGTATTACTTTTGGTATTATTTATAGGTAGCTATAAATATTTAATCAGTAATCTTATTTAATCTGTTTTAAAGCTTATATTTTCTAATTAACAGATTAAAAAATACTTACTTTTATAAGAATCTTATTTAAATAATTAGGTAGATAATATGGAGAAAAAGATAACATTCGCCATAGTTTTTCTATTAATCTGCTATACTTTTTTGACATCTGGATGCACTAATAAAGAAAATACGCCAAAATTCAATACAACTGTGTAAAAAATAAGCGTAGAAGAAATATCATTAAAAATGCATGAAAAAGAAAATAGCATTAGTGATTCTTCATACACAATATATGTAAGAACATATATTGATGGAAAAAAAGCCTCACAAAACGAGTATGATATAATGTATAAAGAGCCGAACAAGAAAAAAACAATTGAAAAAGCAGCAGGAAAAGAAAGTTTGATAATTTACGATGGAAATATCGAATGGCACTATGATATTGAAACAAACTCCGTTCAAAAAATAATAATTCCAGAAGAGTATCAAAATCTCGATGCTGAATATTCTCAATTTTTCAAAGAAATTTCAAAAGAATTTAATATTTCCGTAATCGGAACTGAAATTATAGATGAGAGGAACGCATATCGTCTTGAAGCAAAACCAAAAGCTGCCGCCGATGAAAATGAGAGCTATCCAATTGACAGGATAGAAATCTGGGTTGATGCTGAAAAATGGATTCCTCTTAAATATGAAGTATATGGAAGTACACAAAAAATAGAAATCGAAATTAAAAATCTCAAAATTAATACCGGCATTCCTGATTCAAAATTTAAATTCAAGATTCCTGAAGGAGCAAATATAACAACAATGAATTTTGAAGATCCATTTAAAGAAAATATACCTCATGAAAGAACCAATATACCTTCTGAAGGGGAAAAAGAAACCTCTATAATCGTTGCTATTTGAGCAAGAGAGAATTCCAATTAAGAACTATAATATTTGCCGTAAATATTTACATTTATTTCTAAAAATAATCCAAATGTAATGATTTACAGAACTGTTAAGGCTAATATCCATAACCTCGCCAGTTCTTCTCCCTTTGCATCCTTATTTCGTCTACAGCCGAAACATCTATCCATAAGTCCGAAATCTCCTCAGAAGCTTCCATCAAATCCTTCCAGGCTATTTCAGAGTCTTCAGAACCCTTTTTTGCGGATTCAATCCCGAAAACCAGCTTTTTTATCGCGGAAAGTTCACGGGACATATGATCCAGATGTCTCTTAAGGGTGTCTATATCCTCCATTTACACAGTCCTCTATAGTTAAAACTCCTTTTTGAGTCTAAATAGTTTTCTCATAATTTTATATATGGACAATACTGATTTACGAATATAAAAGAGACGATGGCCTGCGAAAATATACAACTAAGGGCTATCCATGTCATTGAGCTTATGCATAAGAAAAAACGCAAGCAGAGGAGTTTAATTATATGGCTGAGCGCAATAGTAACGTCATATCTGTTTTCGCATTAATATGCATCATCATGGTGAGAAATTTTTTCCAATCTCACGCTTTTTGTGTCTTCATTAACAGAAAATAGAAGTACGAAATGTGTACCGATGTGTACACGTTTTAAATCATTTAAGGGATAATTGAGATTTTTATATCGATGGGGATCAAGACGAATTTCTTCAGATTTCTTATTAATTGCAACCAATAATGCGAGATTCTTTTTCTTTAGCTTTCCAAGTTCTTTTATTAAATTTGGTGAAATTTCAAGATGATATTTATCTTCACTCATTTATCATCTTCATCCGATAAACTATCAATATAATCGAGTAAACTCATACCTTCAGGAATGCGTCTATGCTCTCCAGCCATTATTTCTTGCATTTCTTTTATAAATTCAGGATTGTAAGGGCATTCAAGGATTTCTTTTTCATATTGAAGAGCCATTAAATTAATAGCTTCACTCTGGTCTTTCAGGTGATACTGCTCCTTAATTATATTCAGAATCCGGTTGGTACGTTCGTCCAGATTTAAAACAGCTTCTATCATATTGTCACCAAGATATAATAATTATATTTTTCAGAAATATATACTTAATTCAGTGAAGAATTAGAGGCTTCTATTAATGTTCTCATTAAGAAAAAAGGCAAAAATTGTATCCTTTGAAAATAAACTTAGATGCGGATCATTATTTGAGACAAATCTCAAGGACTTCACTTTTCGAAGCTAAATTAGATTTATTTCTGATTAATTTAAGAATATGCACCTGTTCTGCTAAATATTAAAGTGTTTTGGTGTTTAGTTTAACTCCTAATTAGAATGTGATACAAAGAATATGTAATAAAAATTTAAGTTTAAAAATTAAAATCAAATTGCAGGCGGCTTCCCGCGCTGTTTCTGGGGAATAATTAAACTTATTTCAAAAAGGTTTTCCAGATACATGATTGCGTATCCAATTCCTGCTGTTTGGAATCAAGAAACATTACATTACCAAGAAAAAATAGGATAAGATTTAAACAAATCTAAAAAAGGCGAGGCTCCACTTCATCCCCACCCAAAAGGAGGGGGTATTCTTGACCCTCTACGCTCCCAATGTAATAAAATAGAAGAATAAACAAATTATTTAAAAATAGAGAATTTAGATGAGCTATCAAAAATAAGAAAAATAAAGCCGCAAAATTGCAGCTTTACTCAACATTTCTATACTTTTATACATGATCATGCACATGCTCATGCCCGTGGATCCTGCCCTGCTCATGATCCTCCATGATCTGCTCTTTTTTGTACCTGATATAAGCCTCATTAACAGCTTCCAGACATGCCGAACAGACAGGAGCATCTTTTCGTACAACTCCTTTTGAGAAGTTGGGAATTTGCAGTTCAACAAGGTAGACACCGCCTTTTTTTTTGCAAAGGGAGCATTTGCCTTTCCTGCAAAGAGTCTGAGGCTGGCCTGCATTCAAGTAGGTCTTCTGAGCAGAATCCAGGCAGGGCTCACAGAGCCCTTTCCAGACCCCTTCAGGGTAGGCGAATTTTAGAAGGGGACGAAAAACTTTCACCGGGATAACCGTTGGAATTGCCCGTCCGCAAAGATCACAATCTGTCATTTCTCATACCTCCTTACACCAGTACTCTTGCTGCCTCTGCAGCCCACTGTATGAATGGTTCAGGCCATAAGCCCATTGCAAGGACTCCTGCTACTGCAAACAGAAGGGCTGTTGTGTAGGGGAAAGGCAGCCTGACCTTTTGCCCTTCAGGAGGCAGGAAGTACATGTATCTTACAATCCGTGCATAATAGAACAGAGAAAGAGCGCTGTTCAGAACTGCAATTACAGCAAGCCAGGCCATACCTGCCTCAATAGTTGAGGAAAAGAGTATAAGCTTGGCCATAAAGCCTGCAGTCGGAGGGATGCCTGCAAGCGCAAAGACAAAGACTGCCATTGAAAAGGCTGCAAAAGGCATTCTCTTTCCAAGGCCCTTAAAGTTATCCAGATGGTCAGGAACATCTAGTGTAACTGTTTTTCCTGAGCTTATCATCCAGACTACGGCGCCTGCAGCAATAAAAGCCCCTCCTTTCATAAAGGCATGGGCAAGGGCATAGAAGATACCTCCTGTAAGAGCAGTCTGGGTCATAACCACAAAAGCAAGGGCAATATATCCTGCCTGGGCCAGGGAAGAGTAGGCAAGCATTCGCTTCACGCTTTTCTGGGAAACTGCAACTACGTTTCCGAAAGTCATGGTCACTACGGCCAGGATTGTAAAGGCAAACTGCCAGTCAGGCTGAAGAGCTATAAGGGCCAGAATGAAAACTTTGAAAGCAGCTACAAAACCCATCTTCTTTGAGCCTGCAGCAAGCAGAGCGGAAACGACTGATGGAGAACCCTGATAGGTATCCGGAGCCCACATGTGGAAAGGCACAAGGGCCATCTTAAAGGCGAAACCTGAA
>JBNAKO010000275.1:0-2546 GCA_049706495.1 Methanosarcina sp.
AAATATCATAAAATTTTGCTGCACTGCCTTAATATTTATGAGTTGAGATGAGTTGATATTTATGAGTTTATTTAATTTTTCTTGTTGATATTCATTTATTTTTTAACTACAATATAGCCTGGCACAGTTTTAGTATTATTTCCTGCTGCATTCTTTACTGTCAAACTAACCGTGTATTTTCCTGGTTTACTGTATGTATGCTTTGGATTCTTTTGAGTAGAGTATGTTTTATCTCCGAAACTCCATTTCCAGGAAGTTGGTGCACTTGTACTCTTATCACTAAATTGAACCTTTAATGGAACTTTTCCAGAAATTGGAGATGCCAAAAAGGCGGCTTCTGGCAGGTTTGAGAGAGGAGTGCCTAGATAAATATCATAGCTTCCCTGATAACCGCCTGCCCACACTATCCTGTCTTCGTAGATTGCTGCATCCACCTGATATTCATCAGACCACTCATCGTCTGGACCTCCCTGAAACTCATCCCAGGCAGTCAACAGAATTTCCTTATTGGTAAAAAGATCATACATAAACAGGTCAGTATTGCCAGATGCATCGTAGCGGTTATCTTCGTATACAATTCTATCCCCATAGATAGCAGGATTATACGCTCTTGAACTGTTGCTGATCTGGCTTTCAGTGGAAGTAGAAAGGTTATACATGTAGATGTCCCCAAAAGTCCAGTTCCGCGCATCCTCCCATACTATCTTATCGCCATAGATAGCCGGGGAGATTGCCAATTCGCTTGTAGTAATCTGAGTCTCCTTCATGGTGGAAAGATCAAACATATAAATATTGCTATAGCTATCGTATTGTTTATCGCGATGGTCCTGCCACACAATTATGTTTTCATAAATATCTGGATTTGTTGCTGCTCCACTGGTGGTAATTCGAGTCTCCTTATTACTAGATAAATTGAACATATAGATATCAACGCTTCCAATGGAGTTTCCGTATTCATCAAGACATCCTCCATTGCGTCCATCAACCCATACTATTTTGTCCTTATAAATTGCAGGAGAATACTGGTTAGATTCATTCTTAGTTATTCTAACCTGTTTTTTAATAGAGAGATTTTGAAAGAAAATATCCTCATTTCCGGTACGATTATCTTGCCACACTACTTTGTCACCATAAATATCAGGAGATATCTGGTTCGATCTATTGATAGTGTGAATTTCCTTTCTGGTAGAAAGATTGTAAATGTAAATATCCCAATTCCCATTCCGATTATCCTGCCATACTATATTGTCTCCATAAATAACCGGATTTTCTGCGGATTGATGCGTGGTAATTCGGGTTTCAGTGACTGCAGGCGAAGAAGTTTGCGCAGTAACCGCTGACGCTGTGAACAGAATGAAAATCAAAAAAAATAAAGTCAAGCCTGTTAAAATTGAAAATGTTGCATGAAAATTTATTTTATTTTTCATTGGTTTTCCCTCTTATATTCCAGTTAGAAAATGCTAATCTTTAAAATTTAACTACGTTTTTTGGAGTCAAAATTTTTCGGCATTTAAAAGAAAAGAATTTCGAAAAAAGCAGGTATATTTTGTAGAATCCAGATAAAACACCTTAGTTCTAAGGCCTAAAAAAGTAAGGATGGAAACTAGTTTATTTTCACTTCATGTTTTTATTTTTTGGTGAGGAATTGCTAAGTATCAGGACCTGCTTGCCAATATAAGATACTTAATATATAGGATTAGACTATATAAATGATAGGAAAATTTATTCAGAAACATTAGTATAAAAGAAGAAGTAGATAAGGAAAAATTAGATACGAAAATTTGAATTTAATTAAAAAAGTATTATCTTATTTTTTTCACCAAATTCTGTAATAACTTTTTTCTATCTTATTCTATTTTTAGACTTAGTTTTAGATTTATTTTTATATTTTATATTAATAGTACTTACGCGGTTGAACGAAAAATCAATAGCTTTAAATCTTTTCCTGTTAAAAAGCATACTTATACACACCGTTTGATGTGCATGTTTTGTAATCCAAGTGCGTAAGTCCTAATTAATACTCTTTTTGTTCTATTTTTCATAAAAATAAATAATTTTGGTATAAAACTATTTAAAATACTTGAAATATATTTTTGACCTTATTATTTTAAAATAGTCCCTCAATAAAATTTATGGCATTGGTAAGTAAATAGAGATATAGATATATAGTATTAGAAAGTATATTTGTGTATGAACTGCCCAAGATGTAAAAGTCCTGATCACAAAAAGAATGGTCTAGTTGATGGTCGTCAATGCTATAAATGTAGTGCTTGTGGATAAAACTAAACTATTCAGTAGAATTAAAATCAACTGCCTTCTCTACTTCTGTTAAGAGACAGGCTCTGCAGCTCTATCTTGAAGGGGTAGGATTCCGCTCTATAGGAAGATTTTTAGGGGTAAGTCATGTTATGTTTCTGTCCAAAAATGGATAAAGAAGTTTGGCCAGGAATTAGAGGAACTAAAAAGCGAAAATGAAATATCTATTGTTGAAATTGATGAGATGCATACTTACATATATAACAAAAATAACAAAAAAAATATTGCTG
>JBNAKO010000276.1:0-1890 GCA_049706495.1 Methanosarcina sp.
CTGATCAAACCTGTTGTTCTTCTGGGTGAATAAGCTGTCAACTACCCCTCCCTAAACTTTTCGTAAAACTCTGAGTTTTAAGGAAGAGGTATTTTCTCCTTATGGTAAAGGATTGATCAGATAGGATAAAGTCGTAAAACTAGCTTATGGTAAGCTATCGAAATATTTTCAGCGCCAAATTTTGAATTTTATTAATATACTCCATTTAGGAGTTTATAGATAATTCCAACTATTCACTGTACCTAATTTTTTGCATTGACTATCATTGCACTTATTATTGCTTGTATGTTCACTTTAGGAAGTCTCCATATTTTACTTTGCAATTGTCATTGGTGGTAAAAATGATAGCCTTGTGAAGCACTCCTTCCAACCTATAAAGATATGCAGATCAGGAAAAAATAACTTTTTAATATGTGGTAACCCGTTTTTAAACAAGAATCAAGAGATGTTCCATAATCATTGTTAAAATACCTAGAACTTCCAAAATAAAGACCGCCCAGAAAATTTATTAAGATTAAGGTTTATCGCTGCTCAAATTGGAACTTAATATTTTTAGATTCGAGGAGGAGAAATTTGTTCTGGAATGAAGTATATAAGAACACGCCGCCGTGGGATGTCGATCATCCTCAACCTGCTTTCGAGAAACTTGTAAAGAATAGAGAGATTGAATCTGGCCGGGCTCTGGACATAGGATGTGGCAGGGGTGAGAATGCTATAATGCTGGCCATGAATGGCTGTGATGTTACAGGTATAGACCTTGCTGAAAATGCCATTTTCGACGCAAAGAAGAAGGCCACAGAACGTAATGTTAAAGCAAATTTTGTCGCAGCAAATGTACTGCAGATGGACCGACTTTTCGAGAAAGAAAAGTTCGATTTCGTTGTTGATTCTGGCCTGTTTCATGTAATGGCAGACGAAGAAAGGCCAATTTTTGCAAGACAGGTACATAGAGTGCTCAAAAAAGGAGGAAAATATTTCATGTTATGTTTTTCTGATAAGGAACCGGGAAAATACGAACTGCCAAGAAGACTCTCAAAGACTGAAATAGAAAGTACTTTTTCTCCGCTTTTTAATATAAACTATATAAAAGAAGCGGTTTTCGATACGCTGCTTAATCCAAGTAGTAGAAAAGCCTACCTTTTATCAGCTATAAGATATTAATGGAACGAGAAACTACTTTCTAAAAATATAGGTAAATTGTGAAACTGGTTGGCTTTTTGAAGTACTCTCTTAAACCTGCAACGTCACGGTGTTTTTTTAACCTCATTTTTAACCTCACTTTGCTTATTTCTTCTTAATGAAAGTATTCGAGGACATTAGGGCAGAAAACAGACAGGAAAAAAATAGTTTAATTGAATTGAAACCAGTTAATAAACTTTCATTCAGATTCAGTGATCCAGTTAGAATATTTCTAATGAAAATAAGATTTGATTAATAGGTTTTCCTTTAATTCTAAAACAGCATTTCAGCCAAAAAGATATTGATGACTCTTTAAAACAGCCCTGAAGGGAATCCATTGCTAAAAGTAAAACTTGACCGGACTTGCAAAATATTCGTTCTCAATCTGCAAGAACTCTGAATAAGAAAAAAGTATGTCCGAATCTTATGATGTATTTAAAAAAGTAAAATTATTAGTCCGCTTAAGCGAAGCGAAACGGACCTTGTACTCTGAAGCAGAATTCGAGATTAGTATCTGCGGTTTTCTCTGGGTGTCCTGTGCTTAGGAAGACACTCTCTGCAGTAAACCGGTCTTTCTGGATCGGGCTTGAAAGGTACCTCTGTTTCAACACCGCAGTCAGAACAGGTTGCTTTGTGCATTTCTCTGGGAGCGCCGAAATTAGAATTTCCTCTGAAGTTTCTGTCATTAAAAGCCATATTTGTTTCACCTTT
>JBNAKO010000277.1:0-3903 GCA_049706495.1 Methanosarcina sp.
TCAAAAGATCTTGTGATTGTAAATGGACAGTCAACCCTGGAATTTGATGTAGCAAATACTCATCCTAATGAATTTAATTCAGTGAGCATAAAACCTGAAGCAGAAGGAATAAGGTTCTATCCATCAGAATATTTTATAGGCCCAATGAACTCAGATGAACTCTTTACTATAGAATTCGATGCAATACAGGACAATTCTTCAACGGGTAAAGGAAAAGCTCCTGAAAAAATAGACCTGAATCTTACTGCAAGTTATAATAATGGAATAAACAGGCATACAAATACTGTAGGAAACTTAAGTATTATGAATGGGTCTGACTCACAGCAATCAGGGTCAAAGGTAGTAATAGCAGCCTTGCTCCTTGTTATCTTTATTCCGACAGCGTTTTTATTCTTCAGAAAGAAAAAATAATAGTAATGATAACTTATTTTTTTATTTGTGGGGTAAACTATGATAAAATTTGCTCAAGCAGCACGTATAGCTTCCGGGAGCATCGGAAGTGCGAAATTGAGGTCTGCATTAACAACATTAGGCATAGTTATTGGAATAGCTGCAGTGGTTGTTAATGCATCTCTAGGTGCAAGTTTTAATCAATTCTTTACTAATGAAATATCTTCAGTAGGTTCCAATTTTATTATTGCATATAGTAAACAGCCAAATCTTTTTTTTGATAATGAATATAACCTGATTAAAAATACTCCGGGAATTACAGGGGTATCTCCAAGAAAAGCAATAAGTGGAGAACTTACCTATCTTTCAGAGACTAAAAGTGTGGAGATTGCAGGAATTAATAAAGATTTCCAGAAAATTCAGGGTTTAAATATAGAAGGAGGCAGCTTTCTTACAGATAAAGATAGTTCTTCTGCAGTTCTTGGGTACAATATTGCAAATGAAGAATTCAGTAGCAATATTTCTCATCGGAATACAATAGAACTTGCTTTTAGACAGGATGACGGTACTATTATTAAAAGAACTTTTAAAGTAAAAGGGGTACTGCAAGATTCCAAGCCAACTGTCATCAGTCAGGATAGTGACTATGATTTAACTGTTTTTATCCCAATTTCTACACTGAATGAAATGACTGGAGAAAAAGATTACGGGACTTTTCTTGCAATGGCAAACAGTCCTGATAAGGTTCGCACGATTGCAAAGAATTTAGACCGAAGATTTGCCCGTAATTTTGGAGTTTCGGAAAGAGAAATTGAAGACGATGATTCAAAACCCTATACCATATTTAACCAGGCAGATATTCTTGAAGAAACAGGAAAACTGGGAGATTCTTTAAGTTCTTTCCTTTTGGTGCTTGCTTTAATCTCTCTTTTCGTAGGCTCAATTGGAATTATGAATATCATGCTTGTTACAGTTACAGAACGTACAAGAGAAATAGGGATAATGAAATCAATAGGTTATAGCAACTCAAATATCCTTTCTCTATTTTTATTGGAATCTATAATGGTAAGCCTATTTGGGGGACTTGTAGGCACAACAATCGGAAGCCTGGGAGCTTATGCTATTGAAAGTTTTCTTACACTTCCGCCTGTATTTCCTCTGAAATTGATTGAAATTGGGGTTCTGGTTTCAATTTTTGTAGGGATTATAGCTGGTCTGTATCCTGCAGGAAAAGCTTCCCGTATGAATCCTGTAGATGCATTGAGATATGAATAATTCTGGTTTAATTCATTTGCAATTAAGTCATAAAATATTAATTTATATGTGATGTTGTCAATTTACTTAAGGGGGTAGAAATACTTGGTTGAGTAAAATTCTAATAATTCTCAAATTTAAGCACTAAGAAATTATAAAAATAATAACCGCATGTACAGATAAATATAAGCTTAAATAACTGATGAGAATTTATCACATTATTATAGTCATTTACGCAAATAATTACACTTGAAATTGAAGTAATTCATTTCCTGACAAATATTGTGTTTTTATTTCGTAATTAGAACCCAAGTGTAAATAGTTGCATTCAAGATTATAGATAGAGATTAGTTACCATCCCTTGAAATAACACAGTATTTGAATCAAAATTAACCTGGTCCTCAGGTTAAAGTACTAATTAAAGTGCCCTCGATCAAATAATGAATTTATATACAATTTAGATTAAAATAGTAACTATTAATGAAAATAATTAAAATGTAAAAGCAGAATGTATTATTATATGGGGAACTCAGGTAAAACACTTAATGTAATTATCTGAAATACAAATATGGGAATGAAAATATTCATAAGGAAATAATATTATATTAACAAAATTTCTGCCCTCGGAGGCTCTATTTTGGGAATTGATACTGAAAAATCGCAAGTTGAGGGGGAGCTTCCCTCGGAAGAAAAAAGCCTTATTTCAAATGGTATTTCAAACGAAGAAAACTTTGTATGCCAGATACGCCGTTCCAGCCCTCAACAGGGTGAAAATGGAGAAAATAAGATACGAAATCCAGTCATTGAGGTTATTAACGTTAAAAAGAGTTTTATTCTTGGGGATATGGAGGTTCCCATCCTCCATGATATTAATCTGGAAGTTCTTGAGGGAGAGTTTCTTGCTATTATGGGACCTTCAGGTTCAGGTAAGAGTACCCTTATGAATCTTATCGGCTTTCTTGATAGGCCCACCGAAGGAAAGATTATGGTAAAGGGCCTTGATATTAATAATTTATCTGACAAGGAAGTAGCAAAGCTTAGAGGACTGGAGATCGGTTTTGTTTTTCAGACATTTAATCTGATTCCCCGTCTAAGTGCCCTTGAAAATGTCGAGCTCCCTACTTATGCAAATCTGAGGGATGGGGTTAATGCTCGCGAAAGGGCAAAAAACCTCCTTAAAACAGTAGGCCTGGAAGATAGAATGAACCATAAACCCGGGGAACTCTCTGGTGGGCAGTCTCAGCGAGTTGCTATTGCCAGAGCTTTGATCAATGACCCTACAATTCTTCTTGCGGATGAACCTACAGGAAATCTGGACTCCAAAACAGGATGTGAAATCCTGAACATGTTTACAAGACTTAATGAAGAAGGCCGGACAATTGTTATGATTACACATGACCCTGAAATTGCAAAGTATGCGGATAGAGTTGTGCTTGTAAAAGATGGGTTTGTCCAGAATAGTCCTAATAGTTAAACTCTAAGATTTCTAGCTACCAGGGTGGATTTACATGACGAAACTGAAAAACCAAATAATTCCTTTTATATTATCTATACTTGTAATTTCTTCTCTCTTCACAGCCCCTTCTTCTGCAGCTGTAGGAAGCGCCAGTCTTAAGGTTACCATAGTCGAGACAAATCCTTATCCTGCAAAAATCGGGGAATATTTAAATCTTACTTTACAGGTTGAGAACGTTGGTGGAGATAAAGCTGAAGATGTTGATATCGAAGTTGTACCTGAATATCCTTTCTCTCTTGATCCGGGAGTAAGTTCTATAAAAAATATTGGAGCTCTTAATCCTGGAAGAACTGCAAACGAAGAGTTTTATCTTTTTGTAGATAAAAACGTCCAGCGAGGAGTACGTACACTCGACGTCAGGACAAGAGCAAGTAAAGACGCCCCCTGGACAGAAAAAACCTTTGATATTAGAATAGGGACCCAAACCTATGATAGCAAAGGTACAGTCGAGCTTAAGGAAATAATTGCTGATCCTCAGGCTTTCATGCCTGGAGACAGAGGCACTGTTAGTGTAACCCTTACAAATACAGCAACCCAGCCTACAATTCAAATTGATGGAAAAGATTTTGATACTAATGCCCGGATCCAATCTGCTGTTTTAAGGCCTTTATCTGATGGAATAACAGTTCTCGATTCTCCTTATCAGGATATGGGTCTTTTGGGTCCTGGAGACAGCATCAGGCTTACCTTCAATGTTAAGGTTGCAGAGGATGCTGAAGAAGGAACCCATAACCTTGAACTTG
>JBNAKO010000278.1:0-2420 GCA_049706495.1 Methanosarcina sp.
CAAGCATGAAGCAAGAAGCTTCTCCATCAAAAACCTGAGTTTACGAAGGTTTTAGGGAGAGGTAGTTCACTCCATTTGCAATGATAAGATTAGTACCCATGATATGTATAATAATAAAATGTTAAAATGATGTTGAATTTCATCAAGAGATTAAAAAACTGGAGAATTATAAATTCAAAAAAATCAGGAAAATAATAACGTTATAGACTAAAAAATGTTGCTGTTTAACAGCAGCTCTATTGACTTCAGAGAAAAAAGAATATAGAAGAATGAAGAGAATTCTTCAAGCTTCTTACAATTATTTGAACATAAAATTCATCACTCAGATATACTTTTGGGCATTTCGAAATCTATTAAATATTATATCCTTAACTTATTTTTCCATATCTATATACGCAGACTTAAAATTAGATAAACTGCCATCATTATTTTGACCAAGGTCTTTATTGTTTACACTACATGTAGCTGTGGCTGTCCTATAATTAGAACTACTGGTGCTCCTGAATCTGTAATCACCGCTTGTCGAAACATAGGTAGAACTGCCTCTCTGAACTTCGCCTGTTCCAGTCCAATCAGCTGTGACATTTAAGGTTTTTACTTCGCCTGTATACCAGTTGTAAACGTTAATTTGAACTTCAGACAGAGTTGCAGAGTTAAGTTTTTTATCTATGCTAAAAACATCATCGGTTGTAAATATATACCCATACTCATCATTCACTGTAGTCCCATTTGTGATATCCCATGTATATGTACCCAGATAGATATCAGTCCCATCGCGAGATTCAGTTGCGGATAAATAAGTATCGGTAATCAGATTACCATCTGTTTTAGACCAGGAGGCGCATGCAGAAGCACCATTGTCTCGTTGAATTGTTTTAGATTCCAGAGCTTGTACACTTGTAGCCAACGAGAGCAAAACTATGAGGGCAAAAGTTATTGAAAATACTTTTTTCATTATATCACTTCCATATATTCTCAAATTTAAACACGCTATACAAAAATCTGTGATGCAGTTGTATACACTTACAAAATGTATAACTGTAAAACATAATTGAGACTAATCCTATAAAAGACTGTGTAAAATAATTAATATAGTTAAAAAACTATTATGCAATTGTTTTAGATTGTTAAGTTAAATGAATGGACAATTAACATAATCGAAAACACAATCAAAATAAGAATTGTAAATGGAATAAAACAGGATTATAATGAATATCTCGGAGGAATCTAAATGACTATGAATGCTGTTCAATTGATTGAAGCTAATACTTATAATGTGAGCAATGCTAAAAAAGCACTGAGTATATTTTATACTCGTGCAGGTCCTCATGGTATACCATCAAAACTTACGATCGAATGGCAAAATTGTAAACGTAATTTTGAAGGTAACGAAATTACTGAGAGCAAAGTGCAAGAACTAGATATGGTAACAGTAGATGTATCTAAACATATACCTGGTGCTCCACTTATTTGTTTATCCCTGCTATTACCGAAAGTTAATCTGAATGGTCCGGAAGGCGCCGAGTCAGTAGCAACATTCTGCATTAAAACAACCAGGAAATCCGGCTCCATAGGTCCTGAATATCATATTGGACAAGATGACTCATATGAAATAATCGAGTTAAACGGCAAAGCAATGTTACTGTTAAAATAATTAAGTTAATAGAAAAAAATATTAAATTTCATTTTCATTAGACTTGTAATTGGAGAAAGTAATTTACTTAATTTTGAATTCAAGATCAGAATAAATTGCTTGAAAGCCTTAATATCTCATTTACAATTCTTTAACTCTCTTTTTTATGATTGAGTATATAATATTAAAATGAAATTTTATTTTATAAGTAACTTTAAAAACTATTTTGGTTGTTAGCAACTGAATAATTTTTCATTATATGTATTTAGCAATAAAATATTAAAACTTATTATGTGTTATTAAGTAATCAAAAAACTGCAATACATAAACTTAAAGAGTTAGTAGAGTAACGATATAGAACAAAAAAGTCGCTGTTTGTTTACTGGAGTCAATACATCGCTTCTTACAGATATTTGTAAGGGCCTTGTTGTTTGAAATATACTTTCATTTTAAGATATGCATATCGTTATATATTTTCAAACTCTACATTATTCTTAATCAAAACGGGGAAAATTCTAAGTAATGGCTTGAAAAGAATGGCTACTTCTATTTTTTCATACCCTAGAATCATATTGAACCGTGATATATGTGGGTAGCAGCTAAAAAAGACATCGCTACTACAGACTATTTTCCGTAATAATGGCATATGTAGCATTAATATAGCATTAAAATGCCGCTAAAAAAGTATAAACTAATCAAGTCAAAGGGGAACAAAATATGCTTTTGTTAGATATAACAACTTTTGAACCAGAAAAAGGCATGGAGTTAATGAAGCTATGGGAACAGG
>JBNAKO010000279.1:0-17570 GCA_049706495.1 Methanosarcina sp.
CCAATTGTATTTTCATCAATTGGGTTAGTCGGTATAGCAGGAACTACAGAGTTTGGACAGGTAGATCCAATCGACAGGCTTGGAAAGCTTGCTCTTGAAAACGAACTTTTCCTTCACATTGATGCAGCTTTTGGGGGTTTTGTTCTGCCTTTCCTTGAGAAATCTTATTCTTTTGATTTTGAGATTCCAGGAGTCACTTCAATTGCAATAGACCCTCATAAAATGGGCCTTTCTACAATACCATCTGGAGTTATTTTATTCAGATCTCCTACTTTTTTGAATTCACTTAAAGTAAATACGCCATATCTTACAACAAAATCTCAATTCACTCTGACAGGGACACGCAGCGGGGCTTCTGCCGCAGCTACCTGTGCTATCATGAAATATCTAGGACGTGAAGGCTATAGAAAGAATGTCCAGTACTGTATGCAATTAACCACAAAACTGGTTAAAGAGGCTCGAGAATTAGGCTTTGAACCTTTAATAGAACCAATAATGAACGTAGTTGCCCTTAATGTCCCAGATCCTGATCTTGTCAGAAAAAAGCTGCTTAAAGAATATGGCTGGAATGTATCAATTACACGCAGCCCAAGGTCTCTTCGTTTGGTGCTTATGCCTCACACTACTGTTCAGGACATTGAAGATTTTCTCATTGATCTTAAAAAGGTAATTTAAGAATCTTTTTAAATGAATCTAAATATAAGTTAATAGAGCATCTTTAAAAATAGCTCAATTATAGGGTAATTTAAACGTATACCATTTTCTTTATTGCTTATATTAGTAACTTATCTCAAATATTAAATTTAAAAAATCACTCAATAAAGACTTAAATTATGAGTATGTAAGGTCTATTTGTACATTTAATTACGCATTAATTAATATAAATTATTATAAACCCTTTTAAATAATTTTATGTTATTCCTATTCCAGATTCTGATTTCAAGTTTTTTCAACCCTTTTTATTCTTCTAAATAGATATTTTCAGATTTGTAATTTTAAGTTTAGTATTTAATATGTTATTTAATATAGTATTTAATAAGTATTTAGTAAGTATTTAATATAGTATTATAATATGACAGATTCAACATAAATGAGATTCAAGTGAAGGTTTATAACTTTAAAATCATAAGTTAATAAAGCATATTAATCCAGACGTTGTAGTTTCAAATACTATTTATTCATCATTTAATATAATTAAAACATTAAAACAAGATAGTAAATAAAAATAATAATAGGGGGTAATTTTATCCATGAAATCGTCTTTGAAAATAGGAAGTATACTGGGCATCCCTATTAAACTTCATATAACTTTTCTTCTTGTATTGCCAATGTTTGCATATGTATTTGCAATTAATCCTCAGCCTTTCGGGTTTCAGGGAGTAGAGCCGCCTTTAACACGATATGGTCTTTCCATCCTGACGGCGCTCCTGCTTTTTGTTTCAATTCTGTTACATGAACTTGCGCACTCTTATGTTGCGATGCGCTATGGGATTAACATAGAGAGTATTACTCTCTTCCTGTTTGGCGGAGTGTCTGCTATGGAAGAGATGCCCAGGAAACCCGGGCAGGAAGCGAAAATGGCTTTTGTGGGCCCTTTAACCAGTCTAATTATAGGAACCGTTTCCCTATTGATTTATGGATATTTTATCTCCCCCAATCCAGAGCTTTCTCAAAATCCAGTCTCTCATGTTCTCTGGAATCTTGGTTCCATAAATATAGTACTCGGGATCTTTAATCTTCTTCCGGCTTTTCCTATGGACGGAGGACGGGTGCTTCGTTCTTTTTATGCCAGGAGAATGTCTTATGTAAAAGCTACCCAGAGTGCAGCATCGGTAGGAAAGTTTTTTGCAATCCTTATGGCAATTTTCGGGATTCTGATAGGGAATCTATGGTTTCCTTTAATTGCTCTTTTTATTTATGTTGGCGCAACCGAAGAAGAACGTTCAACTCAGGCTGAATTTACTCTCGAAAATATTCGAGTTAGAGATATAATGTCAACAAATGTGGTTTCTGTCCCTCCTTCAATGTCTGTAGAAGAGCTTGTTCAATTTATGTTTCAAAAAAAGCATATGGGCTACCCTGTGATGGAAGGAGACAGCTTAAAAGGGATTGTAACTTTTACTGATATTGAGCGTGTGCCCTATCTTCAAAGGCCTATATCAAAAGTCTCGGATATCATGACCAGAGATATTATATCAGTTTCTCCTGATGCACAGGCTAGTGATGTTCTCAAAATAATTTCATCCAGAAACATTGGAAGGGTTGTGGTTATTGAAAATGAATCAGTTGTAGGAATTCTTTCCAGAACAGATCTTGTGAGAATTCTAAAACTTAGATCATAAAAGGCCCGAATAAAAAAGGTACGGTAAGAACCGTAAATAAACTTACGATTTTTACTTCTACCTTCAGTAAGATTATCAAAATATCCAAAATATTGGGGAATTATAGTTATTCTCTCAAAGAATTACATTTAAAATTAAGAGATCACTTTCAATAGAGTCTAAATCATTATTTTTTGAATTCTTTCTAAAAATAAGTGTAAATGTTTGCGGCATATACTATAAACTAACATAAGGTACTCCATCACTTCTTTTTTATAAATGGGATGGTTTCAAAATTACCTTCAATCCTTCTATGCCAGTTTTTCGGAGTAGATAAAATCAAGATCATCAAAACTGAAAAGAATAGGTATTTTTGGTCAAATACATGAATAAGCGAAATTTTGAAACCAACTCAATGATAGCTATAAATGATACTTATAAATGGTAACTAGCGATAATCATCTCTAATTAATAATAATCAGTAGCAGACTAAAAATTACAATATAATAAAAAGAAAAGTCGAAAATTAAAACTTATTAAAAGAGGCTATCTCAAAATCCATTTTATCTATTATTCTAATTTCTCAAAATTACTTACGTTATCAGGAGCACAGTTGATAATCTGGAACACAGGATTAAGAGCAATAATTTTGAGTTTTGAGATGGACTCAAAGACAAAATAGAAACAAAACATAATATAAAATAGTTCAAAAATTGGGATTTAAAACATTTTAAAAATAAGATTTAAATATAAAAATTAAAATAGAATAATAAAAGATAAAAAGTTATGTTTAATTAAATATAAAGATAAAACTGAATATAAAATAAAAATAAAATAAAATTAAATACAAAAATAAGTTTGAAAAAACTCTAAAATACATATAAAGAAAAAGAAAAGATGAAAAAGTTAAAAATAAAAGTAAAATCATTAGAAAAAATAAGCAGCAAGAAAGAAATAAGAAGTCTAAGAACATAAGTATGAAAATAGAATTATGTTCAAAACTCAAAAAAATCCTCAAAAAAATGAAAACTTTAATACAGTAGTAATTCTAATCTATTACAATTCTTATTAAAAAATCTTATTTAATACTTTATTTAATTTTTCTAATTCGAATTAACTTTAAAGTTCAGTCTATAAATATAATTTATTGAAAATAAAAGTTTTTAGGCAGCAAAATATAAATGTATAGCAGGTAATTAGCAGACAGTTAATTATCTGCTTTAGTGTATATTCGCTGAAGCTAGATTCTTTTATAGCTTAGATATTTTATTTGAAGAGCTTAATTATTCATGCGATAAAATACATTCACTTAAGTAATGAATTTTTCACATTACTTTTGATTCGTCGCAGCCGAGAGATTAATAATGCACAAACCTGAAATTACAAATTCTCAGGACAAGGACCCTGACTATAATTTTCACAGTTCATCTCAGGAGTCAATGTATTCTATGGATAAATTAGTGACCGAATCCGCAGAAAATTCTGTTTCTGTCGGTAAGTCTAAACTTTCTGATTCTTCAATTAATGCTTCGGTAGAAAATAAGATTTCTGTTCAGGAATCTACAGTTGAAACCAAGGAGATTGAATCACAGCTAGATATAAGTTCAGAAATTGTTTCAGAACCGCCTCCTGATTCAGCTTCTGAGCTTTCTATTCTTTCAGATTCTCAAACACCGGACAAACCGCAGCCTGAAAATCACCCCTCAAAAATAGTATTGATAGGCACAGCTCACGTTTCAGAGAAGAGTGTTGCTGAGGTCAGGGCTGCTATAAGAAATCTTAGACCTGATATCGTTGGAGTTGAACTCTGCAGGGGACGTTACGACTCCCTTAAGGGGAATATACAGGAGACCCAGCTTCCTATTAAGGAAATGCTCAGCGAAGGAAAAGTGTATTACTATATTATTCACTGGCTGCTTGCCTATGTCCAGAAAAAGATCGGAGACGACATGGGTGTCAAACCCGGAGCTGAAATGCTTGCAGCGCTTGAAGAAGCGGAAAGCATAGGAGCCAGAGTTGCTTTAATTGATCGAGATATCCAGGTAACACTCCAGCGCTTCTGGGGAAAAATGAAATTCACAGAAAAAGTAAAAATGATCGGCTCCCTGCTGGGTGGAGTTATAGGGCTTGGAAAAGGGACTGAGATTGATATAGATGAGATTACTGATCAGGACGTTGTAACTGCACTTGTAAGTGAACTCAGGGGTTTTGCTCCCACAGCGGCTGAGGTCTTAATCGATGAAAGAGATGCATATCTTGCAGGAAGCATTCTTAATGTTGCTGCAGGCGGAAATAAAACTGTAGTTGCAGTAATAGGAGCAGGGCACAAGCCAGGCATAATAAATTACCTGAAAAATCCAAAGACCATCCCTCAACTGAATACTCTAATGGAAATCCCTAAAAAACGATTTGGCGTAGGTAAGCTCGTTGCATATGGAATTGTCGCTATGATTGGAGGATTCTTTTTACTTCTTCTTCTTTCAGGCGTTCCATTAAAAATACTCCTGGTAGCTTTTGCATGGTGGTTTATAATTACCGGAACCTTGAGCGCAGTAGGCACTTTTCTTGCAGGCGGACATCCCTACTCAATTTTAACAGCTTTCTCTGTTGCCTGGTTAACTACTTTACATCCCTTAATTGCCGCAGGCTGGTTTGCAGGTCTAGTAGAAGCAAGACAGCGTAATCCTACAACTGCCGACATAAAAGCCCTAGCAGGAGTAGAAACGTTCAGGGAAATGTTTAGAAATAAATTTATGCGAGTCCTTCTTGTTGCAAGTTTCGCAAATATTGGAAGTGCACTGGGCACTTTTGTTGCAGCCAGTGTTATGATGGACGTCACAGGACTCAATATAAAAGAAATTCTTCTCTCAGGCTTTAGTGCTATCGGGTTCTAAAAACCAGAAAAATTTCAGACGCTTGATTACTTCCTAATTTGGGAAGTAACTTTTTTGAAAATTTATTTCGACTTTCTTTATTACAATGAGAGTGCAGAGGGTCACGAATACCCCATCCTTTTGGGTGGGGTGGCCGCCCGCCCGCAATTTGATTTTTAAAATCTTTAAAAAAATATTTTTCCAAAACCTGAATTTCTCGATATTAAAAACTAATCTAAATTAAATAAATTAAATAAATCAAATAAATAAAGAAAAACAAAAAGAAAAGAAGTGAATTAAATAAAAAACCACATTAAATAAAAAAAGAAATTAAAGAAGAAAACAAAAGAAAAGGAACAACAAAGGAAAATATAAAGAAATAAAGAGATAAAAGAATAAAAGGAAAAGAAACAAAAGTAATAAAACAAAACAAAATAAAACGATAAAATAAAAATAAATTAAAAAAATAAAAATAAAAATTAATTTAGAACTCAAAAGAGCTCATGAAGCTTAAACTGATACTTTCCAAGTTTTCCACCATAATTTCCTGCGGAAATTTTCTTAATACCAGGAACAGTTGCAGCAGCTTTAATTCCTGCCGCCATGGCAGCTTTTATGCTTTCTTCATCAAGCCCGTTAATTACGATTTCATAAACAGCATTTACATCTGCCGGAATTTCAGTGCCTTCTACCTTATCCTTTATTGTGGGACAGAATTTTTCATTTGCTGTAGCTTTAAGGAATTTGTATTTGTTTGCCCCGGATTTGGAGCCGCTTGATACAACCCCACCAGGGAAAGGAGTTATTGTACCGTTAAGTTCTGCAATTGCATCAACAGCAACTTCGGCTGCTGTCAGGGCACTCATCTGTGAGTCTCCGAAAATAAAGAAATTTCCGCCTGCTATACCTGCAACAGCTCCAATATTTTCTTCATTAACAAAATCTCCTCCCATAATAGGGACTTTGTAGACTTTGCGGCCCGCTATCTGGGCTTCTGATTCCATGCCATCTGCGAAGAATTTCAGTTTAAAACCGATATTAAACTGCTTTTCAGCTTCAGGAAGCCCATTAAAGACTGCAGTTGTAGGAGCCGTAAGCACACACTGTCCGATTCTTTCAAGCAGTTGTTTTTCCAGGTCTTCATACTTAAAAGTACAGATCTGGACATATACTCCAGGTCTGCCGTCAGGGGTCTCACTTGGGCTTGCAAACCTTTCAATTCCTGCTTCTGCAGGACACATTATAACTGAAGTTCCAAAACCTGTCGCTTCGGTAGCTGCAATAAGAGCCCAGCGTTTTGTAACGGCTGTTATAAGTAGTCTTGAAATTTTAATCGAGAAAGCTTCTGCATATGTATCTTCAATTTCTACTCCATTGATTTCTATAAAAATCCCCTCATTTATTTTTATCAGTTATTTCTTATAAGTTATTTTTTATAAGTTTTAAATTAACTCAAAGTTTTTTAAAGTCACTAAATTTAATATTTAAATTCAGTATTTTTGTATAAGCAGCTTTACTTTCAAGCATTCGTTTTTAAGAATTTCTTGTTTTTAAAAGTTCACTGTAAAAAATTTCCTCTATTGATATTTTTTGTGTATATTAATTTTTATTTAATTTCTCCACTTTTGAACATTTACTGCTTTTACAAACTAGATTCTTTATCTAAAACTCTTTAAACCCTTTTACGAACTTTCCATGCTTTGCAGGATCATGCTTTAAGTAAAGTGCTGTAGTTCCGGGATTAGACTTGAACTTAGCTTTATTTTCCCAATTTACTTAAAGGGCTAATAAATGTCAGTTATAATATTTATATTGCATATATAATTTTTCTGAGAAGAACGAATTTAGGGTTTAATTCGATAGTTCTCAGATTTGTTCTTATATTTTTAAAATAAGTTAATATCCCAAAAATAGTTATTAATAGTTATTATTACGTTGGGAGCGTAGAGGGTTTCGAATAGCCCATCCTTTAGAGTGGGGTGGCCGCCCGCAACTTGATTTTAAAAAAGACAATATTTAATTAGTAGGACTATCTAAGACTCATTTTTTCCTTTGTGAAATAAAATTCTCTCGATAGAAGATAAAAGCTAGAAGTGTATTTTTAAGTGTATTTTTTATATCAAGGGAAAGTGTTAAATGTATCTACCGATTTCTGAAATTGAAGGAAGGTCGTACCATATCTCATTTTGAAGGGAATAACTGCATACATTTTGATTCATTTCTTTTATTTTGATTATTTTGAGTATTTTGATCTATTTTGATTATTTTTTGTTTTATTTTGATTTTTGAGGAGATAGATTTGAATTTAGAGTTATAAAATCTACTAAAATAAAATCTAGTACAATTGATTTGGCAATTAAAGCCTTGAAATGAAATGTTATAATCAGGATAATAAGATATTATAATTAAAAATCTAAATTTAAAAATTAAATTTCAAAAATAAAATACGGATAAACATAAGTAATAAAATAAGCTGATCCCAAAACTTCAAACTATTTCTCCCAATATGCGTTTGAGATTATCATTTGGGCTTTTGATTACGAAATTAAATTTGAAAATCAGAATGTATTAAAGAAAAATGGGTTTTAGAATAGCCTCAATATCAAAAGGATTCTTTTCAAAATAATGTTTTTAAACTATCAATTTGTTCTATTTGATTAAATCCTATTAAATCCGTGGTTACTACTTAAATTACCTTGTCTCCTCTGAGAATGGTTCTTATCAACAGCTTACCAGTAGAAGTATCAAATGTTATTGTGCGTCCATAATTTTTGCCTGTATCTTCAGCTACAAGTGGTATATTCATTTTTTTCAAAGTTTCCTTAGCACTCTTTATATTTCTTTTTCCTATGTTCATAGTTGGATTTGCAAACATACTCGCTCCTCCTGCAAGCTTTGCCTGCAATCTTCTTCTGGAAGCTCCTTTCTTTACCATTTCTTCTACAAGATATTCTATGCCTGAATCTGTAAATTTAGCAGGATTGTCTTTAATCCGTCCTTCCTTCATACTGGGGAGCATAGTATGAATAAGGCCTCCTATTTTTTCCTGAGGATCATAAAGAGTTACCCCTACACAGGAGCCAAGTCCAGAAGTTTTAATTTTAAAAGGGCTTCTGGCGACAGCATATGCTCCTATCCCCACCATAATAGTATCTGAATCAGAAAATTTATCAAAATTCTCTATAAGATTGTTTAATGGCTTACGATTCATGATAATCTTTTAAAATTCGTAATTTTTTATTTGTAATTTTGTTCTCACTCACGCTCTATTTTTATTCAACTTTATTTTTAACTTTATTTGTTATGTGCTCATCTGTTGTATATTACCTGTATTTTTAAGGCAGATTAATAATTCTGTTATTCTTTTCCGTCTGTAAAAGAAGTTTTCTGATTAGCCATTTCATTAATTCTCTTTAATAAATAATCAAGAGAAACCGGATCTAATAGAGCTAAAATATTTCCGCTAATTTTCTTCTCTTTTATAATAAACTCCGCGTCAAGTATGAGAGCAAAGTCCATTGAAGTGCTCATTTCCGCAAGTATAGAATTAAGGATAGAATCAGAAAGATCATACGTTGTATAAGCGGTTGAAGTTGAAAGGTCAAGTGTTAAAAACTTAGAAAGCGAATTTGTGTAAGTCTCTCCAAGAATATGACAGATATCTTCAATTATAAAGAGATCTACCCTATCTTTCAGGTCTCTATTTTCCTCTTTATCTGAAAGATTCTGACAAAGAATTTTTGCGCTTTCCTCAGGGAAAAGAATAAGGATATACCCATTGAGAGCTTCTCTAATCTGCATAAAAGCCCCAAAAACCGGAAATTCTGAGGAGCCGGTTATTTTTGGCACATTTTCAATTAACTCGAAGCCTGCACCAATAATTCTTGTGTGAACAAAACAATTAACAAATTTAGAAAGGGAAGTTGCACAGTTCCCGATTCCTATATTTCCAATTTCTTTTAGGGCTTCACTTTCATATTTACTTAAAATTCTAGGTTTTGTCATAAAAGTCCCGTTAATCGATGTTTAATTATTTTTTACATATATCCGTTCTCGTGAGTTATAAGCTTTGAAATAGCTTGCAGCGGTCCCAAGCACGGTTTCTGCTTTTCCTATTATTAAAAATCCACCCTTATTCAGGGCTTCATAAAAAGAAACTTGAAGCTGCTCTTGAATTTCTCTCTTAAAATATATTATTACATTACGGCAAATAATAAGGTCAAAACGGCTCATAGAGGGGCCGGATATCATATCATGATGTTTAAAATATGTTATATCTTTTAACTGGTCAATAATCTGATACATTTCCCCTTTTTTTGTAAAATAAAATTTTTTTACGTACGGATCTATATTTTTAAGCGCATCTTCATTATAAATCCCTTTTCTAGCTTTTTCAAGGGTTGAATCGTCAATATCTGTGCCAAGTATATTTATTCGGTAACTTTTAAAGTCTTTCCCAAGAACCTTGTGCAGCAGGATTGCAAGGGAATAAACTTCTTCCCCTGCTGCACAGCCTGCACTCCAGATTCGGATTGATTTTACAGATAAATCAGATTTTGATTTTATAAGTGAAGGCAAAACTTCTTTTTCAATTATTTCAAAAGTTTCCGGATTTCGGAAAAATTCACTTACGTTTATCGTAAGAGTTTTCTTCAGGTTTTCATATTCACTGGGATTATCCTTAAGCTGCCTGAGATAATCTGCGTAACATTCCGAGCCTGTAGCCCTGAGCCTTACATTGAGTCTACGTCTGAAATGCGCTTCTTTATACTGTTCGCAGTTAAAATTAGTATTTTCTTTAATTAATTTTTTTAATAAATTAAACCGAGAACTATCTTCCAAATCCTGCCCTGAATTTGTTTTTTGTTCATTCATTTTTATTTTCCCAGCATACCGATCTGTCCTATTTATCCAGACTTTTTGAGTATATTCACAAAATCAGCTTTTTTAAGGCCAATTTTAGAGACTTCTATTTTTTTTCGCTAATTTTTTAGATTTTATATATTTTTCTTCTAGACAATTTGGATAATTTTTAATATTTTTGATAATTTTCAGACAATTATATCAGTGTATTTTTCATCTATTTTCTCATTTGTTTTTTATTTATCTTTTGCTTATTTTTACTTATTTTTTACTTATTTTTTACTTATTTTTTGCTTTCATTTATCAATTCTTTATCTATTTTTCATCCATCTTCCGTCTATTTTTCATTTATTACAATGGGAGTACAGAGGGTTACGAATACTCCATCCTCTAGGGTGGCCATCCGCAATTTGATTTTTCATTTATCTACTCATTTTTCTCTTCTAAAAGCCTTTTACCTTTATTATATCGGTTTTTATTCATCTTAGAAACACATTTTGAATCAAAAATTTTACAAATTAAATTAAAAATAGATTAAATTAAACTAAATTAAAATAAGCTAATTAAATAAATTAATTTAACTAAGCCAAAATACTAACATAAATCAATCTGAATCAAAACAAAATACACTTCAAAAGGAGTTAATATCAAGAATCAAGATTACATTCCCATCTCCCAGGATTGTAGCCCCTGCAAACCCCCGAGTGTTTTTAAGAAGCCTGCTCTTGAAATTCTTAGTTATTATCTCCTGTCTTCCAAGTAATTCGTCTACTATGAGACCTACATACTGTCCGCCCTTCTCAATTATAACAATGGTTATATTCTCTTTTTTAGAAATAACAGGTAGATGGAAGTGTTTTTGTAGGTCGAGAAGAGGAATTATCTTTTGATCTATTATAAGAGCTGCTTCGCCCTTTATATACTTTAAATCCTGTCTCTGGACTTTTATACTTTTAATTATATTAGTAAACGGGATTGCGTATTTCTCCATTCCAACTTTTACCAGCATAGCCTGATAATGTGCGATAGTTATGGGCAGTCTGAGTTCAAATCTTGAGCCGAATCCGGGTTTGGATTCAACCTTTATAGATCCCCCAAGTCGTTCAATCCCTTTTTTTACAATATCCATACCAACTCCCCTGCCTGAAAGCGCAGTTACCTGGCAGGAAGTACTGAACCCGGGTAGAAAAATTAGTTCAATTGCATTTTTTGCCTGGAGCTGCTCGGCTTTTTCTTTAGAAATAATTCCTCTTTCCAGAGCAATTTTCCTGATTTCTTCTGGATCTATTCCTTTTCCATCATCTTCAATTCTAATAAGGACATAATTTTCCTGTCTTGACGCTGTAATAAGTACGGTGCCAGTTTCTTTTTTTCCTGATTCTATGCGTTTTTTAGGGATTTCTATTCCATGGTCCAGGGAGTTTCGTAATAAATGTATAAGCGGATCCCGAATTTCTTCAAGAATTACTCTGTCAATCTTGATCTCTTTTCCTTTAATTATAAAATCAATTTTTTTATTTTGTGCCTTTGCAAGGTCTCGCATCATTCTTGGAAATATGTTAGTTATATGATCAAGAGAGATCATTCTAATTTCTAAGACCTCTTCCTGAATCTCCTTTGTTAATTTCTGAAAATCAGATAAAGCAAGCTTTAGATCCTGTGATTTAATATCCCCTGTAAACTCGTTTATCAGCTCATCTATTCGACTTCTGCTAATTACCAGTTCGCCTACAAGATTCATCAGTCTATCCAATTGTTCTGTACTGATTTTCGAACTTTGTATTTTTGGATTATTTATTTTCAAGTTCTGCAGTACATGATATACATGATGTTCATGATTTTCTATTAGAGAATTCCCTGTTGGTATCGGGTCTGTGATTGGACTGATTGGACTTGCTGAACTGAGAAGATTGCCCACCTGTCTGCTTTCTATTTGTGAATCTTTCATTGCCTCAGAATTTTCTACTATTCCAGAAGCTTCTTTTATTCCCAAATTTTCTGGTATCTGACTTCCTGTTATCTGGCTCTTTATTATTGAATTGTCAATTTCCAGGTTTCTTACTTCCCAATCCTGCCTTTTTGGATTCCATATTTCTGGATCTTGTATTTCTGAACCCAAAAATTTCGAGTCTTCCCTCTCCAAAAACTGAGTTTTGTCTTTGTAGGCGTTTTGTATATTTTTATCCTCAGCTATGTTCCAGGTTATGTTTTTAGTTGCATCGAGGTTTTGAGAGGAGGCTTTTTTCTCTGTTATATTTTTATTTAGAGTTACATTCTTATCTGGAGTTACATTTTCATCTAGAATTACATTTTTATCTAGAGTTATATTTTTATCTAGAGAATTATTTTCAGAATTTTGATTGTAATACAGATTTTCTTTTTCAAGTTTAACAAATTTTTCCCGAGCTTTGGAGTCCTCATCTGGAACTTTTACAATCTCAATTTCATCAGTTTTTCCAATCCTATCTCTATCTGTATTTATTTCAATTTCCAGAGCTTTTTCGTTTCCTTTTTCAGGTTTTTTTTCTTTTTTTTCTTTTTGAAGGATGAAAGAAGATACGTTTTCTATTTTTTGATCTGAAATTTTTTCAATTTGAGAAGTTATTGCCCTTAATGTTTCAAGAGTTTTATTTAAATCAGGCTGGAACTCTTTTTGAGAATAATTATTCTGAATTTTGCTATCTTTATTATCTGTTCTGAATTGCTCAATATCGCCCTCGTTACCAAAAGAAGCATTATTTACAAGTATTTCAAGAAGATCCAGACATTCGAAAAGAAGATCAATAAGGGAAGTATCAGGGATCTCTTGTCTGGTACGAAATGTGTCAATCAGACTTTCCATTTCATGGGTCAATTCGACAATTTCTTTGAATCCCATCGTTCCGGCCATACCTTTGAAGGTATGGGCTAAACGGAACATCATGTCAAGGTTTTCCGTATTTTCAGGGTTATGCTCAAGCGCAAGCAGGGAATAGTTCATTTCTTTAATGTTCTTTTCAGATTCAGCCCTGAATACGGCTATATATTTTGACATGTCCATAATTTTACCTGCTTCTAAACCCTGAAAAATAAGAATATTTCTTAGAAATTTGAAAAAAGGTTTAGTTTATTTTAATTCCAATTTTTATTGTTTTTATTCATATCACTTCTGATTTATTTCTGATTTATTATTCTAATTTCTAGCATTTTGATTTTAATCATTCTAATTTTATAATTTTTTCATTTAATTTTTCATTTTGTTATTTATTAATTCACTTTGTCTCTTTGATATTCGATTTTTTCATTTTTCTTTTCGTTCTCATATATTTTTCATATATTTTTCATACATATTACATTTTAATTGTCTCTCTTCCTTTATCCTCTTTATTTTTTGTATTTTTTGTATTTTTCTATTTCACTATACTCCTTCTGTTCTATGAGCTTTAAATGCTTAATCTTTAAGTCACCCGGCACTCATTCTATTCATTATTCAGTTTCTCGATTATCCAGTTATTCAATTTATCCAGCTAACCAATTTATTTAATATGTGAATTTATTTGATATTCATTCTATTATAAAAATTTTAATAAAAAATTGAATTAAGGAAATTTTTGCTTACAGAAACGGTACATTGCTTCATTGCTTCATAAATTCAATTCATAAGTTTAATGATTTCTTCATTCATCTTATCTAGAGGAAGCACAAAATCGGCCAATCCTCGCCTTACGATTTCTCCAGGCATTCCGTAAATTACACAGGAGCTTTCTGCTTCTGCAATAACCTTTCCTCCCATTTTTTTTATCTCAGCAGCTCCATCTGCTCCGTCGCAGTTCATCCCTGTAAGTATCAGGGAAATGGTCTTTGAGCCATAAATAGGAGCAATTGATCTAAAAAGGACGTCTACCGAAGGTCTTGAACCTAATTCCTTGGGGCCAGAAGAAAGGTGTACCACTTGTTTTCTAATTCCTTTCTCAAGTTTCTGTACGATTTCCATATGCTGATTTCCAGGGGCAATCAGCACAGTTCCTTCTTCAACAAGATCTCCTTCATTTGCCTCTTTTACTCTGAGAGGAGATTTTGCATCAAGCCTTTTAGCAAAAGACGCTGTAAAACCTGGGGGCATGTGCTGTACAACCAGAATCGCAGCGGGCAGGTCTGAAGGAAAAGAACTTATTAGTTTTTCTAACGCTCTGGGCCCACCTGTAGATGCACCTATTGCAAGCACATTTCTTACAGGCAGCGGGTTTATTTTTTTTAGAAACCAGTCTTTTCTGTCAATACTATCAATATAAATTTTCTTTCTTGTTTGACTCCGGGGTATTTCGAGCTTTTTATCTTCTTTTCCCTGCATGCATTCCAGGTTTTTGAGATTTGCTTTTGCAGCTGCCCTAACCTTCCTGCAAATCTCATCAGCTATTTCAGGTATCGTTTGACTTAAAATCCCTTCAGGTTTTTGAATTACGTCTACTGCGCCATATTCAAATGCAGTAAGAGTAATCTGTTCAGCCTTTTCCCCGAGGACGGACACTATAATTACGGGCGTAGGATATCTCTTCATAATACGGGCCAGTGTCTTAAGTCCATCAAGAACAGGCATTACATTATCAAGAAGAATAACATCTGGTCTTAATTTTTCTACTTTTTCCAGTCCATCTTCCCCATTAACTGCGGTCCCAACAACCTTGATCTCAGGGTCAGTGTTGAGGATATCTAACAAGACTTTTCTGATCAGAGCAGAATCATCTACTACGAGAACGCGAACAGTCATCGCAAGCCCTTTTGTTCTATGTAAGCTTTTTATTACATATAATATCTGAGATTTTTATTAAAATTGGCTCATTTAACTCATCCAAAAGCTTAAAATTTGCTTCTGTGGATCTATCATTTTAATTAACAAATAGAGTTTCAAATTATGAAAGAATCCAGAATTATTCTAATAATTTAAGTAAAATAGTTTTGGAATAAGCTCTCTTATACGATTTTTAATATAATTAATTGTTTGAAAAGTTAAAATATATTTTGAATTCTGTTTTAATGGATATTAATGGATATTATGTTCGAAAGATTACTTTTTCGAAAGTTTTCGAAAGGTTACTTATTTGCATCATGAATGTTTTTATAATTTTCAATTCGGCTCAGCAATTTTCCTTATTACATCCAGCATCCCGCTGGATTCAAAAGGTTTTACTATAAATCCCATAGCCCCTATTTTTATCGATTCTGTTATCAGAGCTTGCTGTCCAAGAGAAGAACACATTACAACTTTTGCTGCCGGGTCAATTGTAAGCAGTTTTTTCAGAGCCTCTTTTCCATCCATATCCGGCATAATTATATCCATTAACACAAGGTCAGGCTTTATTTCCAGATATGTCTGAATTGCTTCTTCCCCATCACTTACTTCAGCAACTATCTCGTGTCCATGCATTACAAGGATATCTTTGATTATCATCCGCATAAATTCAGCATCGTCCACGATCATAATTCTGGCCATTTATTTCCCTTCTTTTATATTAAGTAAGAATATTTAGTTTATCTTAAGCACTGATTATTTTGTTTAAATTTCAAAATATGAGAATGATTAATCCTTATTTTTAGTTCCTACTCTTATTATTTCCTGTTTTAGTCTCTAATACAACAAAAATTAAGTTTGCTAGTTTTACCTGATCTTTTTAATGCAATTACTCTATAAATAAGGCTGACAAATATAATTAACTAATTTCAGGCATAAATTAAGTACCAATAAAACCACAAATTAATAAAAAATATCTAATTAATATGAACTAACTTAACCATCTAAATAAAGATATAACAATAATTAATTCAATAGTATTACGAGGATAATAAATAACTTTAACCCCCAAACAAAAAACCGGTAAAAGGAGCCGATATAAACAAGAAATTCTTGAGAGCTAATTTATCTAGAATATTACAAATTCTATACAAAGACTGCTATATTAAGCTTTTTAAATTAGCTTATGGGGAAATTAAGTAGATTCAATCTGTATCCAAATATTTGTTAACTTTAATAGGTTAATATTACTTTTGTTTTTACTTAGAGCAAAAATCTACAATAACATTGATTAGAGCTTAATTTCTATAATAGCTAAAAAAATTAGAAACCACCCTACTAATTTAAATTAAGAGCCTTATTTTCAAGGCTAAAAAATAAACAAAAATTAAGCTCATAAATTTATCAAAATCAAACACCTTGGATACAGCATAGAAAATAAAAAATTTAGCTTTAAATAAAATTTTGATGCAAAATATATTTACCATATAAATACTCTACTAACATCTTTGTATGAATATCCGAGAAAAAAGCTTTGAAAAATGGTATTCGAAATCTATTCAAGCAAATTCGATTTAATTTGCAAAGTATTTACTAAATCATATCACACTAATTAAATTAATTTAAACCAGTTAAACTAATTAAATGAGTATTAAATAATAGCTAAAATCTTATGATAAATTATACTGAGGGTTGAATGCCTGAAAAAATCCCTGAGATCCTGATTGTTGAAGATAATTTACTTAACCTGGTAGTTGAAGCTGACCTTCTCAAATCCTATGGATATGACCCAAAAAAAGCAAAAAATGGTTTTGAAGCTCTTGAAATTCTCAACAATAGCCGGATTGATCTGATATTAATGGATATGGAGCTTCCAAAAATGCATGGGCTTGAACTGCTCAGTCGAATTAAATCCAATCCTGAGACACAAGGTATACGTGTAGTTGCAGTTACAGGACATTCAGATGTAGAAAATAGAGAAAAATTCCTTGCAGCAGGATGTTATGCTGTCCTTTCTAAACCAATAAATTTTGGCAGCTTTAAATCATATATAAAAGAATTCCTTTTGATAAAGGAATAACTTACAAAATAATTTAAATTTTAATTATTAACATTATTTAAAATTATTAAAAATTATTTAAATAATTTAATCTATCAGGCAATTTAACTGAAATTTGCTAACCAAAATAACCTAGCTCAATTTAATGAACTAAATTTAGCCAAAAAATCTGATTCGGTAAAAGAATTAAATGAAACACCACTAAATAGGATTTGATAAAGTGAACTACCTCTCCCTAAAACCTTCGTAAACTCATGTTTTTGAGGGAGAAGCTTCTTGCTTCATACCTGGAGGTTGCCGTTTTTTCCAAGTCCACAAGCTCAAACTGTAGTCCCTACAGCAATTTTCTTGATATTAATAGCGGCATTAATGTCCCTATCATGGATATTTCCGCAATCAGGACATTGCCACTCCCTAATATCTAAAGTCAATTCCGAGTTATGATAACCACAAATATTACAGGTTTTTGAAGAAGAATCAAACATGCCAATTTTCAATATTGTTTTTCCAAGCCATTTTGCTTTATACATTAGTTTTTGTACGAAAGAGTACCATGCTGAATCACTGACAGCTTGAGCTAATTTGTGGTTTTTCTTTAATCCTTGTATGTTTAAAGTTTCTACAGCTATTGCTTGGTTTTCGCTGATTAACTGATTAGAAACTTTATGCTGGAAATAGTGACGTTG
>JBNAKO010000280.1:0-24712 GCA_049706495.1 Methanosarcina sp.
TTCTTTATCTGCATTTATATGCAAATGGGGAAGACCGTCGAAACAGACTATCCCGCTTAAAGGAACTATTTTGCTTTTCTGCGGAATAATTGTTTCCTTCCTTTTATTTCCTGAAAAAATTGTATATGCTTCAATTGCTATAGTTGCATTTGGAGATTCAATAGCTACAGCCGTGGGCGTTCTTATAGGGATACACAAACTCCCTTATTCGGACAAAAAAACAGTGGAAGGAACCCTTTCCGGCATTATAGCAGCCTTCTTAGCAGCTTCTTTTTTTGTGAGCCCCTTCCAGGCTTTTATTGGAGCTGTAGGTGGAATGCTTCTGGAAAGCATAATTGATCTGCAGACTATAACCGAAGTTAATTCTCAAATAATCTTCAAATTCTTTCTTAATGATAACTTCCTGATTCCTGTATTCTCAGGGCTGTTAATGTTCCTCTTAGAATTTATTTAAAATCTAATATTTAAACCCTGAAAAAGGGAACTCCAGATCAGGAAAAATTTATTTTTTTGTCTATGAATTCTTTTCAGGTATAAACTTTAAAGTTATTATTTAAACGGCAATCTACAGGATAGTGCATATTTAAATTCCAGGAGAATTATAATCTATTACTAATAAATGGGGGTAGTATATATGGTAGTGGGAATTCTAAGAGCGGTAATTGTATTGATAATTCTGCTAATTTTGATTCAAATATTGATGAATTTGCTTTAATTCATTAAATAGCAGAAAAAATGCATTTTCTTAAGATTCAATTATTTTTTGGATAAGAGTTTAAATTAAATAAAATAAAGCCAACTAAATAAATTAAAGGAGTAAACAGATATAATAAAGCTAATAGACTAAAGATTAAAGTTAAGGAAGAAATACAGAGTTTATAGTGTAAGCAGGAAACAAAGATGAATGGTTTTAAATTTCCTATATGAATTAATCTTTTTAGCGGAGCTTATCCTGAAAGCTCCAAAATTAAACTTTTAAAATTTCGATTTTAATATCATGAAAGCCAATGACGAAAGTGTTTGCAAAACCCTATGAATTTGAATAAGAAAAAGAGTTTTCGGATAGATTCGTTAAATAAATCTGCTATTTTTAGAATTTCTTATATTTATTGAATGTAATATTTAGTTATACTGAAAATAAATTGTAAAAAGTTGAATATTAAAGACTTATTCTTCTTAAAATTTATTTTTATAATAATGAGGTTTATTTAGGAAAATAATTTGAATGTCGTACTAAAAAATACAAAAAACTGTAGGTGACCTAAAGCATATCTCACCTTTTGGTTGGCATTTGTTATTCTCGCCGCTCTTAGTATAATAAAGAAGAGGGTACATTTTTCTTTTTACAGCTCATTAATTTTCCTTTTATTAAATTAATAATAATTGCTTATCTAAAGCTATTTTAAAGAT
Source organism: Methanosarcina sp. (assembly GCA_049706495.1). Lineage (GTDB taxonomy): Archaea > Halobacteriota > Methanosarcinia > Methanosarcinales > Methanosarcinaceae > Methanosarcina. Next base: position 1,411 of record JBNAKO010000280.1, read on the forward strand.
ATTCAGCTAACAAGAAAATGGTTAAAATTTACTTAGCCTGGTCTAAGTTTTAAGAACTCAAGGCTTGTATAAACTTTTATGAAATGCTTAAAGAGCTTTAAAGCATTTTGCAGTAGGGCTTCTGGTTTTTATTTTAAAATTCTGAACCATCAGATTTATTAAAGATAACAAATACAAAAATCATAATCATTAATTTAATTCTGTCAGATCCAGAACCTCCGGGGTTTTCAAAAAGGTTTTTATTAATATGTAACAGATTAATTTTCTAATAAAGTGCTTTTTCAAATAAAGATACTTAAAAAAGAATTTATCTTTTAATCTTCTTTTTTGTTCCAGATTTTATCTAAAAAACAGGCTTAATCCGGAATTAACCAAAATTAATTTTCTTGAGATCTTAGTCTTAACATAAAAATAAAAAACAAAGAGCTTCCGGGTCAAAATAAGAATCTTCTACTAAATGTTTGAGTTGAATTCTTTTTTATAATATTACGTAATAATACTCATTGGAGAGTGGTCAATCAGCTGGAAGGGTAGTAGTAACTATTCGAATCCAGAAGGTCGATAATTAAAAGAAACCTCCAGGTTGAAATTTGTAACCTTAGAGGAAAAACATCCTGCAGAGAGAGATATAAACTTGCAGGTTTGGCTAAAATATGATCTATAAACCGTAGGTATTGACAGCTGCTAAATGTTGTATTCCTGGCTTTTATGAACTTATAAAATTGTTAGCCATATAACGTCGAGTAATAATACTAATAATACTGTCAAAAAAACCTGAATATAATCTAGTAAATATGCCAGGGATCTACACAGGTAACGAGTGAAAAATAATATTAAAAATCTTCTGACAGAAAAAATTCTGCTTTTAAACAAAAAATATTCTATAAAACATGGGGGAGAAATTTATGGAAACAAGTCCTATTGAAGTCCAAAAAGCGTTGAAGGGTATGGATTATCCTGCAAATAAGAAAGACCTTATCAAAAAAGCAAAAGATAATGATGCTCCTAAAGAAGTAATGCATGTCCTTGAGAATCTTCCAGACAAAGAATTCGAGAATGCTATAGATGTCAGCCGGGAATTTAAAGGAGAAAGTGGAGAAGGCCGGGGCGGCGGAAGAGGCGGCCATGGACAAGGTGGAAGAAGCGGCAGTAAAAAGGATGATGAAGAAGAGGGAAGAAAAGGCAGCAGGGGTGGAAGCCGAGGCAGTCAGGAAGAAGGTGGAAAAGAAAGGCATAAAGGCGGCCAAGAAGGGCATGGAAAGGGCCACAAAGGGGACAATGAGGAAGGCGGCAGAAGCGGGAATAAAGGAGGAAATAAACAGGGAAGAAGCGGCAACAAAGGAGATGACGAAGAGGAAGAGAGCGGAAAAGGCGGAAGAGGACACAAAAAAGAGGAATAATTCTAAACAAAGAAAATAATCTATCAGGTAGGAGAGAAAAACAAAATAACTCCCCTACTTGAAAATTTAAAACGTATATTTTAAATGGGCCTTGAGATTTTATTTCTCCGGGAAGAATTATTAAAGTAGAATCCTTATAAATTCATATACAGACTTAATTTCACGATTTAATTTGCGGCTTGTATGTGACAAAAAAGAATTATTTCAGTATCCATTTTTTCTTTTATACGTATCGAAGTTCTAATTAGTCTCATGAAAAGTTATGTTCATATGTACTGGATTTATTTTCTTATAAAGCCTTTTTTTATTTATTACCATATTTGAAGCTTTTTCCTTTAAACTATTATTTTTCAAATCTGAATTTATCCGTCCAAATAAAAGCAAATATAAAATCTCAGGTCCAAAAACATAATATTCTGATGCTAACAAAAAATAAGGAGCTGCAGGCCGTTAATTCTTATCTTCTATCAAACGTTTAATTTGAATTCTTTTTTATAATATTACGTAATAATACTGAATTAAGGGTGGGCAACTTTATTGAGAAAGGCAGTAAATATACCTAAATCTGAAAAATTGACTGATTTGAATACAACTGTCAGGTTAAAGGTATAAGATAGAAAAAGTTAACTTAAAGAGGTAACTTTGCAGCACTGCCACAGATTCAGAGCTACAAATACCAGGGGTCTTGATCTTTTGCATATTGAGCTTTTATATATGAATATCAAAGACATCCTATATAGCACTGAATTAAAAAATGCATAAATCAAAGACCATAAAATGGGGGTAAATGATATGCAAACAAGTCCTATAGAAGTTCAAAAAGCTCTCAAAGATATGAGTTATCCTGCAAGCAAAAAAGATCTTATCGAACATGCTAGAAAGCATAAAGCCAACGATAAGGTAATGGAAGTCCTTGAAGATCTCCCCGAAAAAGAATACACCAATGCAGTTGACGTTAGCAAAGAATTCAAAGGAGAAGGCCACGAAAAGGGAGGTCGAGGAAAAGGCAGGGGTCGTCCAAGCAAAGAAGAGCAGGATGATTAATAAAAGAAAAAATATGGGTTCATTAAAGCTGGAATTCAAATTTATAAACATATAATATCTTAAATTTGGATATTTGAATTCCTATATAGAAAAGAAACACCAGCAGCTCCTCAACAAAGAAAGATTGCTGGAAAATACTATAGCTCCAAAAAATTTATTAGGATAATAAGACAGGAAAAATATTGTCTTTTTAAATTAAAACCAGGAGGCTATTATCTAGCCTCCTTCATTTTAAAATTACTCTATAAAATAATTCAATATATCTATTTCTTACCTAATATTTAACTTATTTGTATAATTTATTTAACATATTTACTTACTCATTTACTCATTTACTCATTTATCTGGTTATTTGAGCTACTTACATGATACCTCTTCTTAATTAAAGAATTTATTAATTTAATTAAGAATATTAATTTAAAGTGAAAAAGTTACGTAGATACTGAAAAAACCATGTTTCGCACCTTAAAAGAACAGGAATTTCAATTATCCTTAGAGTAAATTTATGGAATAATAAGCAATGATAAATATTATTATAACAGATATTATTTTTAAATAATTCATCAAAGCCCTAAAAAATAAATTTGTAAAAAGAATTCTTTTTGGATTATCTGATATCACTTTAAAGTAAGATTAACAGGGATAGCGCTTTAGAGGAAATATAATGGAGAGAAAAGATTTTCAAAGCAGGGATAAAGGTTTTCTTAGAGATAGCGACTCAAGCAGAAATCCGCCCAATCTATATAAAGCAACATGTTCGGAGTGTGGCCAGGAAACAGAAGTTCCTTTTAAACCGGATCCTGACAGACCTGTATACTGTAGACAATGTTATGCAAAAAGAAAAAGTCGAAAATTCTAAAAAAATCAATTAACTTTAAATTAATTTATTTTAATCCAAATATGGTTATCAACCGATTTTAATTAAATAGAACTTATATTATGATGATTAACATCTTATTGAAGATATCTTTTCATTTCTTTTCCTCAAAATTCTTCTCTGGGCCTTTAGATACCATTTCAAGCTCTCTTTCTAATTTGGTTATATCCATGGACACCCGAAAAAGCGAATCTCTACCCTGATCTTTTACTTCGATTTCAACAGGTTGAGCTAATGTGGTCTTAACGGATCTCCAGTCATTCCTGAAAATATCAATAATTTCCCATGGGCCTGCTGACGGGTCTTCAACTTTATCCCGAGCAAGTTGCAGAAGAAGATGTTTCTTTTCCATGGGGGTGAGATTTTCTATCCCTTTTATTTCCAATTCAGTGACTTTAGCTTCCCCCATTTTTGATTGGGCAGCCATTGGTTTTCCTGGTTCGTCTATTATCTCGTTTGTAACCTTTCTTCCCATTCATTCACCCTCACTTATTTCTACATTTTACCCCCGAATTGATAAATAAATTAGTGAAGGACTGGCCTGAAAGTTCTTGGATCCAGATGGATTTTTTTCTGACAATACCCGCACCTTGTTTCAAGGTGCTTTCCTCCCAGGAGAGCCTTTTCAACTTCTTCTTCAGGCGAAATATACTGCGTCATTTCCTCTCCGCAATAAGGGCATTTTATTTTCAGCCAGTCCAGCCTTGTAAGCTGTCTTATATTTTGAATCAATTTTCCAAGCGCATCCTCATAACCATCCTGAGAAAAACTGATGGGCTGAAGATGTCGAAGCAGGACAGGCAATTGGACACCTGCCTCTACCAGAGGAATTATGAACTGGTCTACTCCTGTTGCAAGGCCGATTTCCTGATTTACCTCAGGAGAGAGTGAACCTTTTTGACTAAGGATAGGAATAAAACAGTCCGATTGGCGAATCCCGAAACGTATCCTGTCAGCTAAAGAAAGAATAAGAGCTTTTCTATAAAGAGAAGAGAAGCTCTCAATTTCTATAGCCCAAAGGGCTCTACTTAGCTCCTGAGCAAGCAGTTCGTCCTGCTCACAATGAGCTATGTAAACTTTCGTAATCATGCCTGAAGGACTTGGTTTGAGGCGATACTTACGAGCGATCTTGTTTCTGAGTTTTATGTTCTAATTTAGGCTCCGGTTCAGGATAAGGTATAGGTTCAGGTGAAGGTACAGGCTCGGGTTCAGGCTCAGGTATAGGTTCAGGCTGAATAGATCTCTCTTTATTTTCTTTTGACATCATTATCCCCCTTTGTAAATAATAACTCGATTCTATAAGTAATATAACTCTCAAAAAATAATGTTTTAAAGCTTATTTTTGATTATATATCTTAAAATTAATCTATGTCTAACTCTGGATAAGATATATTAGAACTGAAAATGCAATGTTAATTGTTTGTTAATCGTTTTTATGTTTGCAAATATATAATATGAACATAATCAGCCTTATATTATGCCTGAATCAACTATCTGGTGAAAATTCTCTTAATAAAAATGAGATCAATCTTATAAATTAAAAGTTATCTTTGAAAACATAATAAAAAAGAAGCAAAGGAAGAAACATTATTTCCTGAACTTTTTAATAGTTGTCGTTTTTTTCTTATTATTCAGGACATTTTTCCAGCCTTCAGTTTGTTTTCATCTGATTTATTCTATTTCAGTATCTTGCACCAGATATTCATGTCCTCATAGCCATTTCCTATCCTGCAGTTATTTACCAGTCTGCCTGTATAATCATAGCCAAGGGAAGCAAATGCCAGATTTATGCCAGAAGATGAAGCTCTGCAGAGGGTATAAGTACTCTGAAAACCCCTATCCAAGAGCTCGTTTTCCAGAGTTGTAATAAGCCCTTTTATCAGGCCTTTTCCTCTTTCTGAAGGAATTGTTACGCAGTCAGTTATTTCAGCATTCCCGTTTGAGAAGTCCATTTCTGCTGAGGCAAGACTTACTACTACACCTTTTTTTTCGACAAGAAAATAAAGGACACTAGAATCCATTGTTTCAAGCACGTATTTTTCCACATGCAAAGGAACAGGATAAAATTGAAATTCTTCCCTGTAAAGCTTGGCCATTACCAGGGCATCGGCCTGGACTGCTGGCCTGACTGTGAAATCTTCTGGCAGTAAAATTTTCCCTTCTTCTTTCTCCATATTTCTTTTTTTAGGGGATTTTTCTAAAATTTTAGAAGTTTTTCCAGGAATTTTACCCGTTTTCAGGCAGCTTTCAATTATTGCATCTTCTTTTTCCTTATGAAAGGAAATTCCCCTGGTATGTTCAGGGTAGCTTGAGAAGACATGGCAGGTTTTTCCAGAGTAATACCCTTCTATAATTCCTTCTTTTACAAAACCACAGATTTGAAGCTCATGTTCTTTTTCTGGAGGAGTGTATACAATAATTTTTTCTATTTCTTCCTTTTTGGCAATGATTTTGAGAATTCCGGTTATTATTTGAAAAACTCCGATATAATCCATCACTTTTAGTCTTTTGTTGTAATAATCAAGTACAAATTCAGCCTTTACTCCAAGCATCTTCAGCTCTGCTTTTTTCCAGTATTCAGGGAGTTCTTCTTTAATTTCAAGGCTTAAAGGAACGTTTTTCTCCGCTGTAACTCCTCCTTAATTCTTTAACGCCATTTTGTTCAGAAAAATCTTCTCTTTGGGCTTATTTCCTTTGAAACGCTGTTTCCTGTTGAGACCTTCTGGTTCGAGGGCAATAAGAGTGTTTTCTTCGTCATAGAGTTTAAGTTTGGCAAGCCCGATCTTATCCTGCAGTCCAGGATATTCATCACAGATTAAACATTTTTGCGGGCAGGCTTTGGAATAATTTACAGGCTCTGGATACATGCAGATGACTCCTTCATAATTTCTCAGGGTAACTCCACTATTTGAACTTGAAATCAGGTAATTTGGTTCGACAGGAATTTTTCCGCCCCCGCCTGGGGCGTCAATTACAAAAGTAGGGACAGCAAGTCCTGAGGTATGGCCCCTCAACATTTCCATAATCTCTATACCTCTTGAAACCGAAGTCCTGAAATGTTCCAGCCCCAAAGACAGGTCACACTGATACAGGTAGTAAGGCCTTGTCCTAATTTTTAGAAGCTCATGGCAGAGTTTTTTAATAATCATAGGGCAATCGTTTACTCCACGTAAGAGGACAGACTGGTTTCCAAGAGGAATTCCAGCACGGGAGAGCATATTCATCGCCTTTGTAGCTTCTGGAGTAACCTCTTTAGGATGATTGAAGTGCGTGTTGAGCCAGACTGAAGGGTATTTTCCAAGAATTTCACATAGCTCAGGAGTTATTCGCTGAGGCAAGGTCACGGGCGCTCGTGTACCAATTCTTACTATCTCCACATGAGGGATATCGAAAAGTTCGCCTATTAGCCAGTCCAGTCTTTCGTCGGAAACAAGCAGGGCGTCTCCTCCCGAAAGCAGGACATCTCTTATCTCTGGATGTTCCCTTACATACTCAATTCCTTCCCGGATAGTTTTTTCAGAATAGTCATACTCCCTGTTACCGACCCTGCGCTTGCGGGTACAGTGCCTGCAGTACATTCCGCAGCGGTTTGAGATCAGGAAGAGTACCCTGTCCGGGTACCTGTGGGTTATACAGCTCTCCTTACAAGGAGAGTCTGTGTCTTCGTGAAGAGGATCTTCAAGATCCCAGGCTGATTTTTGAAGTTCTGCTGAACTTGGAACTGCCTGTATACGAATGGGACATTGTGGATCTTCTGGATCAATAAGTGAAGCGTAATAAGGAGAAATAGCCATAGGAAAAACTTCTAGAGCTCTTTTAATGTCTACTTTTTCAAGCTCAGATAATGGAATTAGATTTTCGAGTTCTTCTACAGTCTTAATTCTATGTTTGTATTGCCATACCCAGTCTGAAAATTCTTCCCCAGATTCATAAAAATAGTCTTTAATTACAGCGCTCATATTCAATACCCCCATGAAAGCTGAAAAAATTAAGAAACAGTCCCCTTGTTAAATATTCTAAGGATCTATCCGGTATTTTAGATCCTATTCCCCACTTGATTTCAAGAAAATCTATTTTAAACCTTCTGATACAGATATTAAAGGCATCCAATATATAGTTTTTATTTTAAAAAATTTGATATTATTATTTATATAAATGAATCTGAGAAATTGGTTATTCAAAATATTTTTAGTTTCTAACTTTCAGGCCTGGACACCTCCTTTTAAAAAGTAATGTGAATCGTTTTATCCTCATTTTAATATTTAAAAATAATCAGAAAAGAAATCAAATGATTTAAAATAAGCTTCTAAAAACCTTAATTTTTCACTCAGAAGAGCTTTTAAATATCTTCAGTAAAAAGATTTAACACTTTTCTCACAGATCTTATCTTTAATTTATTTGCTAATAAACTGTCAATAACAGCGAAATAAAAATAAATATGTATTGCATCCAGTTAAATTAGCTTAAGATTTCTGATAGCTACCTAATTATATTTTGCATACTTTTTTATTTTTAAAACCCGATCCAAGTATTTATAAAGTATTTTTAAACTTAAAATATACAAAATTAACAAAATTGAATTTTATTAATTTTTTATAACTACATTTAAAAAGATTTTTATTGTAATGAAATTTAAACAAAAGATATATTGAATTAGTTCATTTGATTAAGCAATAATTTTCGAGGACCACTATGCAAAAAAAGAATACACATGTAAGCTTAATTTTAGTCCTTATCCTAGGAATCATTACTGTCTCATCCTTCTCATTAGGCTGTGCTGAACAGGAACAAACTTCTCCTGAACCTGCGGAAAATGTTACTCAACCAACCGAACCTCTGGAAAACACTTCTAACCAATCTGACGTTATGGAAAATTCCTCCGGTCCAGTTGAAACCATAACCAATAACACTTCTCAAGTTTCCGGATCTTTGGAAAATACCTCGCAGAAGTCCGAACCTGCCGAAAACATATCCCAGGGATCCAAGCCTGAAAAAGATGTATCCGAACCAATAGGCTCAGCAGGAGGCAGTTCTGATCAGTCCAAGCCTGTAGAAAGCAATTCCGAACAATCTCAACCCGAGAATGCACCCCACCCTTCTGATGATGATTCTGGTGAAGATATCGCCAACATCGAATGGCAGTGGGTAAGCTTTGAGCAAGCTAATTCCCCGGAGAATAAAACCCTGGTGCCTAACCCTGAAAATTATACCCTGACCTTCTTTTCCGACGGCACATATTATATAATAGCAGACTGTAATAGCGGAAGCGGAACCTACACTCAGGATGGAGATGATCTCAATCTTGGTCAAGCTGCAATCACGCTTATTGCCTGCGGGCCTGATTCTATGGACACTCAATATCTGAGTCTTTTGTCAGAGGTAAAATCGGCAGATATCGAGGACGGGCAACTTATACTCTATACAGGAAATGCAAACGATAAAATGTTCTTTACCAATAAGAATGCGTAAGGCTAAATTTGATTTTAAATTAGTTCTAAAATTCTGAAGCTTCAATAAAAGCTTCTTTTCTATTTCCCGAGTTCCGTCTCGCCCGAGTCCCGTCTCGGGAGGACGGTGTCCTTTTCGTTCGCTTCGCTCACTCAAGAGGACTTTTAAATTTTAATAATTTTTTCTATTGTTTCGCTCACTTCGTTCTTTGCTCACTCAAGCGGGATTAATTTTTTATTGTCTCTTTCAAAGCGACTAATTTTGAGATTTTTGATTCTTTTGCTTGGCTTTACAAGAGCAATTACTATTTAGTTTATTCAGATTAATTAAATAGGTCATAAAGTATATTTAAAAGTTATAACTTCTTTTTTGGTTGGATTGGAAGAGTGCCTGGCTTTTGATATGATCAAAAAAGTTTATCCTGGTTTGAGAGCTTTAAAAGGGTTCCAAATGCTGTAACATGTTATAAATAATGAGCCTTGTTTTTAGAAGAGTGCAGAAGAGTATTTTTATCTGGAAAATAATAATCTGCGGACTGCATTTAATAAATTCACGGAATTATTATAAATCATAAAAAAATTCTTAAGAAACAAAGAATAAGTTATTTTAAAATTCATAATAAAATTCAAACAAATACTATGAACCCGGTTTAAGTTATCTGCAGAACAGGAGAAAGGTCCTTCTTATCCTGAGGAGGGTTTCCCTGTTTTTCTGGCAAAAAGTTTATATAAAAAAACTCCTTCTATAGGTTGCTTCAAAGCTGAAGCCCAGACCCCTGTGGCCGGGGTAGGGTAGAGGTCCATCCTGTGGCCCTGTGGAGGCTACGACCCGAGTTCGATTCTCGGTCCCGGCCCTAAATTTCTATCTTTTATTTTTATTTTAAAGGTTTTTTAAATAGTTTTTTTGCTGATTTTTTGTACTGACAGCTTTTGAAATTGTTTTATGGAAGTCTATCTTAAAATTTATTTTGGGAAAATAAATTTTTCCTGTAAGGATTCGTCTTGTGAAAGGTAATTTGTAGTAGTTTCTTTTAATTATTACCTTATCCTACTTTCTGTTCTTTAAATGAGGTTTTAATTAAATCACTTTAACTCAGTATTTACATTGCTTAAGGTCTTTGTTAATTATTACCTGTTTAATTCCTATGTATGGAACTATATTTCTAAATACTAAAGCAAATGGAAATGGCATATTACATGAAAGCGGTTATAATAGATGGATACGTGGATGAGCCTGCCTGTCTTGGGGTTCCTCCATACCTTTCTCCATATCCCAGATATATAGCAGGAGTGTTAAGAGAGCGTGGGCTTGCAGAAAAAGATATTCATTATTTTGCTATTGATAGCCTGAGGGAGAAATTATCTGAGGCAGGGGAGCTTATAGGGAAAGCAGGGCTTCTTATTGTAATTGCTGGCACAACGGTGCCAGGAAAATATCTCAGGGCCTCCCCAATCACCCAGGGAGAAATAGAAGCAATTTTTAGAGCTGCAAAGGGCGTTAAAGTTTTAGGCGGCCCAATAAGGCTTGGGTTTAGCAGTCAAGGCGGAAAGGCAGCAAAAGGCATGGAACTTGGTATCAGCCTCGAAGAGGTAGAATTTGCGAAAATGGACCTTGAGGCTTATATTTATGATCTTTTTGAACCTGGAATCACAGGGAAAGGTTCTGCTTTGAAAATGAAAAATCCTGAGGATGTAGAACACCGCTTCCGGACAACAGCAGAAATAGGACGCTGGGCTTCAAAAGGAGCTTTTTTGATCAAACAGCATCCTGATTACCCGTATTGTATGTGCGAGCTTGAAACCTATAGAGGGTGCGGCAGACAGGTTTACTGCTCTTTCTGTACAGAGCCTTTTTACGGGGCTTCAGATTACAGGCCTGTCGAAGAAGTAGTTTCCGAAGTATCTGCGCTTTATACTGCCGGAGCCAGGTATTTTCGAATAGGGAGGCAGCCTGACCTTTTCTCCTACCAGGGAATGGATACAGGAGGGCCTGTCCCTAAACCTGAACCGGAAGCAATTGAAAAGCTCTACTGTGGAATCAGGAGTGCTGCCCCGGATTTATCAGTACTTCATATGGATAACGCAAATCCGATTACCCTGGCAACTTACCCAGAAGAATCCACACAGATTCTGAAAACAATTATTAAATATCATACGCCAGGAGATGTTACTGCTTTTGGGATAGAAAGCGCAGACCAGAAAGTGGTTTCGGCAAATTTCCTTAAAGCAAGTGCCGAAGAGGTTTTTGAGGCTATCAAACTTGTAAACAAATTTGGGGCTACTCGGGGAAAAAACGGACTTCCTGAAATCCTTCCAGGGCTTAATTTTGTGCACGGGTTAATGGGAGAATCCAAAAAGACCTTCCAGCTTAATTATGCTTTTTTAAAACAGGTGCTTGACTCTGGCCTGCTCCTGCGCAGAATAAATATCAGGCAGGTTATGGCTTTTCCTGGAACCCCTATATATGGAAAAGATGAGGCTGCAAAGAAACACAAAAAGCTTTTTCTGGATTACAAAGAGCAGGTTAGGAAAAATATTGATCTTCCAATGCTTCGACAGGTAGTTCCCAAAGGCACCATACTAAGAGATGTAATGTGTGAAGTGCATGAAAGAGAAATTACCTTCGGGAGACAGCTTGGTTCTTATCCTCTGCTTGTAGGGATTCCTGCATTTCTGCCTTTAAGGAAATTTACAGATATTACAGTTACCGGACATGGAATGCGCTCGATTACCGGCATCCCTTATCCTTTGCCTGTTAATACCTCCCCAGTTTCGTTACTTCGAGAACTGCCAGAGCTTAACAGAAAAACAGCAGATGCGTTAATTGCTGGAATTCCTTATACAAATGCAGAAGATTTCCTTAAAAGGGCCGCTGAAGGAGAAAAAATCCTCAAGTTTATAAAAATTTGACATTTGATGTTTAGAACTGAAAGCAGATAGAAAAATAACAAGCAAAATTGGGAGATAACTGGAAGATAATTAGTTAGAAAGTGTTTGCTTAAAATGAGCAAAATAAAATAAACATAATAAAATAAACAAAATGAAAAAAACATAAAAAATTAAAATAAAAATCCAAGAAGCCCAGGAAATAAAAGATTGGATGAAAATTGTCAAAAACCATAAAAATTTAGAAAATACTGAAGTAAAAGAAAAAAAGAATAAAAAGGGAAGGAAATAAAAAATAGAGAAAAAATAGGGTTAAAAAGTAGAGAATAAAATCGAAGAAGAGAAAGAAAACTAAAAGAAATAGGAAAAAGTATTAAAGCAGTAGTAATTCTGCTTTAACATACAGATTTAAAATTAAGGCTATTTTAAAGTTTTTAAAGGCTTTTCAGGATTTTTTGCAGTTTTCAGAAGGTTTAAAGCTTTTTTCTTAAGATACAATATACCGTTCCAAGGATTCCAATTGTTATTATGGACTCAAATCCTGGAAGAGACCTCCAGCCTCCTTCAGAGGACTTTTCTGAATCAGAAGCAGGCTTGGACTCTGGAGCTTCAGGTGTAACTGAAGTTATTTCCTTTGAATCCGGAGTCGCCAGAACTTCTGCTTTACTTTCCACAATTACAAAGTGGCCGAAACCCGGACTTTGGGCCTCGAAATAGACGTAATTGGAATCTTCATTAACTTTCCTGGTTTCAAGTTTGTTCCAGACCTTATCATAATGCCAGAGAGATATGGATTCCAAATTGACTTTATTTTTATTTATCCAGGCCTTATTAACTTTAAAGATTACTTTTGCATTCTGAATATTTTCAGAACTTCCAATGCCTCCTGTTCCAAACCAGATATTTACATTTTTGTAAACTTCACCTTCTGGAAGTTCAGAGACAAGTTCTGATTTGCCTTTAAGCATTTCTATAGTCGTGGTAACTTTCCCAAGCGTCTTTTTCGCATCAAATTCGATAAATTGTATACAGGTGGTCCCTTCCGGGAATTCAAATTTTATGTGTTCTCCATTTGTAATATATACCTGAGACAGTTCCTTTGCTTCGACATTTTTCTGGGGCTCAGGAGAACCTCCTGCTCCTCCAGCGCCTCCACTTCCCGAGCCGCTGCCACTACCTCCGGAGCCGCCGCCGGAACCTTCCCCTGAAGAGGCCTTTACTTTAAGGGAAGAGCTTGAGGGGACTACCAAGACTTGATTTTTATCGATATCCCTTAAGATTCCTATAATATTATACGTTCCTGAAGTCTCAGGAGCTTTAACCGTATAGGTAAAGCTTTTTTCGTTCATCAGCAGGAAAGAGATTTTATTCCCGTTTATACTCACGGCTTTTTCTGGAAGGCTTGAGCCTACAAATGAGAAGCCTGCAGGAAGTTTTTCCAGAACCTGGCCTGCTGCCCCGTAATTATTTACTTTAATTGTTACCTGAAATTCGTCTCCAGGATTAACAGAGCCAGGAATTATTCTTTCTGCGCTTCCTGCGGAGGCTGCAACTGCAGATAAGCTCAGGGCAAGTAGTAACAAAAAAGTAATTCCTAATGTGTGCCATTTCATAGTCGATCCCACCCATCTCCAAAGTAAGAAGCCAGAACAGCGTATTTTATTCCACTGGAAATGTCTTTGTTATTAACAAGGGTTTTGACTTCCTCAGCAGAAAAGACTCTATCAGACCCTCCATACCTGGTTGCCAGCTCCCCTTCCTTCAGTACCGCAAGAAAAATCTCGCTTTTAGCTTCATTTCCAAAGGAATCCTTAGCTGTAAGGATAATTTTAAACTCGCCTGCATTTGTGCTGCTTATGGTGCAGGTATACAGCCCTCCACCCTCAGCTTTCAGGGGTATAATACCCTGTCCCATAGGTGAAAGATCAAGAGCTACTGCTCCAATTGAAGAAAGGTCGCCTCCAATCCTGGCCTGAACAACTGAAAAATCTTTTCCATCGTTCAGGATATATACAGGAGATGCAGAAATTTTTTCAATAACAGGAGGTACAAAGTCTCCCCTGAAAGTCAGATCAACATTGGTAGGAAGCGCCCCGTGCTTATAGGTTACATCTACAGGTTCTGACTCTGCCAGCCCGAGTTTGAAAGTTATTTTTTTTCCGTTATCTTTTTCACTCCCTGAAACTGTGAGTTCATATTTTCCAATCTCTTTAATTGCATTCGAACCCACAAGTTTAGAATCCATATATGCTGAAATTTCAGTTCCTAAAGGTGCATTTGCACCGTCTGCAAGCAGGTTTCCTTCAAATATATTGGGAATAGAAGGCGGGCCTCCAGCAGAAACATTTGGAACTAAGGACATACCCAGTATTAGAATAACCAAGCATGATGAAATTCTTAGGTGTCTATTCTTGATGATCATCATGTCACCTGAAATTTTTACATTAATTATGCCCAATACTTCTAAAAATTTATTTAAATCTTTCTTCTGGATTTTCTTCCAAAACTGAATTTGAAAGCAACCAGGGATAAAACTGCAAAAGCATCAATAAGAGGGAATCCTGGGGTACTTTTTAAGAAAGACGAATTCCCGGAATTTCCTGCAGATCCTTCAGTGTCTGAGGCATTACTTTCATTTTTCTGAATTTTTAAATCAGGCTGAGGAACTAAATTCTCAATAACCCTGGATGTATCTTCTTCCCCGGGAAACTCGGATTTTTCATTCCCTGTTATAGAATTAGAATTTAAGTTTGAGGGCTTGTTAGAAATTAAGGAATTTGCAGTTTTGCCTGCAGACAGTTCAAGATCAAGAACCTGATTTCCGGATTTCCATACGAGAGTTTTTTTCACAGTTTTTCCATTCACAGAAAAAGTAATACTCTTTCCTTCATCTTCAGCAGTTCCTGAAATCCATAAACAATAAGTTCCAGAAGAGGACTCTATAACAAACTTTTCTATAGGATTTTCATCAATATAAGCTGTAATAATAGTACCCGAAGGAGCCGGTACCCCATCGATTAAAGCCATTCCCTGCACTGTCATGGGAAGTAGAGGAACTTCTTCCTCTGCCATACATGGTTGTGAGATGATTATGAAAAACAAAAGTAGTATACCTGCTTTCAAAAACTTATTTTTTAATCTTTTATTCATCTTACGCCTCCATTATCAAGCGAACAGTGAAAAAGAAAAACTGTTCAATCGGAAGGATTAAACAGTTAATTTTTTTCAAAGTTCAACCTTTACTCTGGAAGTGCTCCCTCAAAATCAATCAGATCCGGAACAGTTCCATTAAACTCATTTTCTTCCGAATCAGTTCCATTGGAGGGACTTTCACCTGATTCTTCTCCATCAGTTTCGTTATTTTCGGTTCCGTTGTTTTCCGTTCCGGCATCAATTATTCCGTCCCCGGGTGTTTCATTCTCTTCGGGTTCAGAATCATCCTGGTAATTAAACACCCCATCTATGGAAGCATAGGTAGTCTCCTCTTTTACGAAGACCCAGTAGCCCTGTCCTGGAACCATATAGCCTTCATACTGGAGAGCTTCAACTGGCGATGGAGTCAATTCGTCGTTAATGAAAGCTCCTCCTGCCGGAGCAGTTCCATCTTCCCCGATAAGGCCTTCCATTGTTGGAATAATTCCTCCCCAACCTTCATCGTGAGAATAGGTTATCAGGTTCGAGAATTTGTAATCTATAAGTACGTCTTTCAGAGAAGCCAGGGTAGTAGACCAGGCTGCAGGGTTTGTAGCACTGTGACCTATCATCTGCCAGCCAGGTTTCAGTTCAAGAGAAGCAGGAACGTCAGGAGTTGTGCTGTCGTATGACATTGCCTTGAACTTGATGTTATTTTCAAGAGCTTCGGGGCTGTAGACCCAGTAACCTCTGCAGGGTTCTATAATTTCAGGGAACTGCCAGCAGCTTCCGTCCCAGTAAATAACAGTACAGCCTTCTCCGAAGACTGCTTCAGGTGCTGCATTAAAGAGAGCCAGTCTCTTTGGAACGGATTTGAGGTTCCAGCCTTCATCCAGACATATATTCATATCTTCATATGTCTGAACTGGTCCGCAAACACTGAAGAGCTTATTGTAGTTACCTGCTTTATCGAGGGCAATAACTGCGATCCAGTAATCTTTTCCGTAGACTAGAGGTTTTCCTTTGTACTGCTCAATATACAAATGAGTATCAAGGGATTCAAGCTCTATCTTTTCCATATCCGCGACAGAAGAAGGCTCAAAATCACTTATGTAGACTTCATAAGGCATAGGAGCAAGGTCGTCCTCATCATTTTCATCCCAGCTAACGTACAGGGCAGGGTAATCATAGGTATAAGACCATTCGGTTTCTCCTACAGCATCTTTTACCATCAGATTTGCTACACTTTCGGGAGCGAGAGTATCAAGGGTGAAATGATATGGCTCAGGTTCATAGACATTTCCTGCACAATCCTTAACACTTACTGTCCAGGCTATATTTTCAGCATCTTCCAATTCGGTGTCTACTGAATAATAGTTAAGGGACTCGTCTCCTACTACAAAGCCGTCGTCTCCTTCTCCTTCGCAAGCTTCAGTTTCTACTTCTTCTCCGTTAATAAGGAGTTTACACTCGAAAGGAAGCCCTGCTCCTCCTGAAACCCCAAATGTAAAGATCGGATCTTCAGTAACATACTGCTTATCTGGAGAGACAAGAGTAACTTCAAGCCCTTCTACATCTACATAGAAGTTCACAGTTTCACTCGTGTCGCTGTTGCCAGCTCCATCCTCTACATAAACTGAACAGTTATGTAAACCGTCACCCAGATCAAGAGAAGGAATTTCTACGTATTCCCCTGAACTCATGGTCCCGGAACCCAGGTCTTCTACAATTTCCCCATCAACATACAGCTCATAATTAAGCTCGAGTAAATCATTCTCATCAATCAGGCTGTCATTTGCTGTGAAACTGAATGTAAGGTCTCCTGTTGAGTCAACATAGCCTTCCTGAGGCGAAAGAAGAGTTATTCTTGGGGCTTCTGTATCTACATACATCTCAAAGATTCCGCTGGAACCTATGTTCCCGGCTTCATCTTTCAGTTTCGCTTCCCAGGTATAATGCCCTTCCGGAAGGTCAACCTCTGAGTATTTGTATGAGTCTGAAAGTATGCTTCCCGATTCCTGTAACTTATCATTGATATAAAGTTCATAGTCAATTTCGCTGTCAAAGTCATCATGGGCACTGAAATTGAAAGGCACACAGGTAGTTCCGACAAACTGTTCTTCAGGCTCAATTCTTGTGAATTCTGGAGCTATATTGTCAATTATAAAAGCATCATCTGAGGTTTCTTCCCCTTCCTGTCCCTTTAAGTCAACTGCAGAAACAGTTATATCGACAGCTCCATTTATGCCGTCTTCAACCTCATATTCATAGGTCCAGACTGTATCTTTTTCTTTATTCATTTCGTCGCTGAAGAAAATTCCATCAGGAAACTCTCCCTCGGGTATCCCATCGTCGGGTAAAATTCCATCGTCAGGAAGAACTTCGTCTTCAGGAAGAATATCCCCTTCAGGAAGAGAGATATTTAAATCGATTTCTCCAGGGAGATTTCCTTCAACCGGTAAAACTCCGTCAGCAGGGAGAGCACTGTCAGTCGGAGAATTGAGACCATCAGGAAGAATTCCATTTTCAGGGAGGACCCCCCCTTCTGGAACAGGAAGATCAAAATCTACTTCTCCGGGAAGACTTCCTGCTGGATCACTTTCCTGTGCAGAGGCTCCATTTGAAGAGGCATTTGAAGAAGGTTCCTGAGGAAGACTTTCATTAGAGACGATCCCATCACCATCAAGTTCGTCCGGAAGAATCTCATCAATCGGATCCTCAATAGGCTCATCGATTGGTGGGAACTGGTCTTCTGTACTTAGAGTTAGCATTGCAGAGGATACAGGCCTGTCAAAGGTGGCAGTTATTTTTACAACGTCTCCCATCTTGAAAGGACCTGGTTCATTACAACTGATTTCAACGCAGATATCCGCAGGATTCGGAGACAATAAGGCATTATCCCCATTGGCAGCCTCTGTATTTGCACCTGCTGTCCCTGCTAGAAGGAAAATAAATAATAGTGCACCAAATAACATTAATTTTCGTTTCATATTTTGCACCTAGATTCCGTAAACATCTGATTCTTCATTTAACATTCAATATTATAAGATACTAAATAACATTATATAGTTGGAGATGCGGCGACTCCAACCAGGGATTGCAATTCAGTGATTTAAAAATCAAGCTTATTTCATCCAAATTAAATTGATTAAAATCAAAAGTTATACAAGAGCTGAAATTATGGAGCCATCCTTAACCCCACCCCCTTATATTGACCCTATCACAACTTTAAATCAGTATTCCGATTCTCTCAACGTGATTGATTTTTATAATGAGTAGAATCTATTTTTCTGAGATAGTAAAGCAGTTTAGATTTAGCTGTAAGCAGAGAAGTTGTGAATTACCCCCATATTGTATTAGTCTAACAAACAGCTGATTATTGGGATGTCTGTATTGCCTATGAAAGCCCTTCAAAAAATAAAATAAGAGCAATAACAAATTCTATACAGTACATACCTATATACTATCTTTTTCGATAATATGATAAAGATTGTTCAATAACTGATATAAATCTTTCCGAATGATTGAAAATAAGATTAAAAAATAAATACACTTTGATTTTTCATGATAACAAAGGTTCTCTTCTTAAAATAGGTATATTTCAAAATTAGCCTTGAAACCGGAAAACTGTTAGAAGTTAAAAATCTGGAAACTAAATTAAGCCCATGCAATATTTTTGTAGAAGTAAATTATAAGTTATGTTCTAAAGTATTTAATTCTAAATTATTTATTAATGTTTTCCAGCTATGTTATTATAGACATTTTATATTTTTATTTAATATTTATTATTCTGTTTTAGTTATACAAAACATTTAATTATTTTGTTAAAGAATTATTTTCCTGTTTGGACTGAATTCTATAAAGGAATTGAGTAAATGAAGAAATATTCGGTTCCTTCTCTGAAAATACCGGCTCACAAGTTTAAAATGTGCGAAATACATAATTATGATAAAAAGAATTTTTGTGCGGATTGGGAGATTTAAAATGAGATATACTTTTCAGGATTCTACAGCTTTTCCTATACAGAGGGATTTTATCCAGGATGTACAGGATTTTATAGCGATTTCTAAAGAAGTGATACCACTTGAAAGATCTGCTATTGAAATTAAAAAAACAAATAGGCAGGAAGCATTGCTTTACGAAGAGAGGATTCAGCAGATCGAAGAGTTTGAAAGGGATATAAAGGACTATCTTGAGAGCCGTACTATAGGGATAAAAGCTGATGATATTCTTGAGATTAAAAACCGGACACTTGAATCAGCTTCAAGTATTGCCCTTACAAAAAAGAATGAAAAACTTGAGGAACTTGACCAGCAGAATAAACTGGATCTAATCGAATTGCAGCAGCTTGAGGCAAGGATACTTGAAATCTTAAGCCCTTTTTTCGAAAACAGTATTTATGGGGCCAGAAATGCTTACTCTGCCTGGGTTGAAAATAAAAAATTAAAGGGAAAACAGGTAAGTTTTATCGACCGCATGGGATATGAGTTTGAACTTTATTTTACCGAGGACACTTTAAAAGTAAAAGACCTCCAGACACCTCCCGAACCTATTATTCTACCAGTCTGGTCAAAGACTGGAATTCTTTTGAAAGAAGAGAAGATGAAAAGCATAGATATATCCGATTTTTACATAGCAAATCTGGAATACGAAGGAAATAACCTGACAACCTTGCTTGAAGATAAAGATGCAGAACACAGATTTACAATTTCCGTACATGAGAATACTTTCCTTATCCTGCACAACGACTATGAGATTACAGGTGACCAGGAACTCGTATCTGCCCTGGACAAAAATTCCATTGAGACTTTCATCCTGAAGCTCAGGGGATTTTTTACAGAAAACAGAACTTCTAAGGAGCTAAGAAGGATTGTGTTAGAGGGCAAAAATGCATTTGAAGAAAATAAAATCTTTGATTGCCTTAAACTAATTGCTTCTATCTATGGGTCCCTTATAACTCAGAGCATTGAAAAAGGATACACCAGAGGAGAAATTGCCGTTAAAATCGAAGGGCCTGAAGGGATAAGAACTGAAAAATACCTTGAAAAATCAGAAATAGTAAGAGAACTCTCTACTCTAGGCAGCGAAGGTATGGAACTTGCAAGGCTCCTCAGAGTAACAGAAACCTGAAAAAAGACAGTAAATCCAGAAAATATCAGATCAATTATTCTCACAAACGAATGAAAAATATGTCTGTATACAAAATTATACCTGAAAATAATAATTAGAGGAATCACAAAGGAATTATATCTCCTAATTTAGAGGTATGATTCCATTCCATTCTATTCCATTCCTTTCCCAGGTAACACTTTTTGCATTTATATTTAAATTGGGATATCTTTTTTCTGTTTTTTTCCCCTATTATACACTGATTATTAGAAAGTTAATTAGGATATTATTTTTTACTTCAGGTAAATTGAACTTCAAGTAAATTGAAGAAGAACTTATAAAAAGTTAAATGTTAAACTAGTTGGACCTAGCTAGTTCTACAATAACTCTGAATGTATTCTCAATCCTCTTCATAATCAGAATGGCTTCCCAGTTCCTCATATCCTGCCCCATCTGGCAAAAATGGGGTGAAAATTATGACCATAAATAAAAGCGTTAGAGTGCCCCACATCTTAGTTGCAGCTTCACATGTAGCATAAAACATGAAAATAATAAGCATAACCCATACAATAAAGCTCAGTTGAAGAGCAATTTTCGCCCTGTATAAATTTTCCGCACTTTCGCTCAAAAAACTCCCCCGTCTAAAAATCCCATTAAAAATGATCCCCAATTAGATAAATAACTGCTTATTAAGAAATAAAAGACATAAAAATCCTGAATAAGTAAAGAAGAAATAAATAAAGAAAAATAGTCAAGAAAATATCGAGAAAATAGCAAGAAAATATCAAAAAAAATTAAATGACTGGCAAAATAAAAAGCTGAAACCAAAAATAAATAAAAAACTTAAAGGATGAGAAAAAAGCAAAATGAGAATAATAACCCTTAAAAAATGTACTAAAACGTACTTTTACTGGTTTTGAGGAGTAGAAATCATTTAAAAAGCATGAATTATTAGAGAGTATAAAGGGTTATAAAAGGTTATAAAAAATGAAAGGATATACATCAGCCGGGATTCGAACCCGGGTTCGAGCGTTGGCAACGCCCGGTGATGACCGCTACACTACTGATGTCCGAAGCTTAGAAGGCAGCCCTGCTGCTTTTTTAAAATATACATCTTCTCATTAATTAACTTGACCCTTGATTATTCCAGGTGCTGTGCTTTATTATCAGAATAATATATACTGCCACTATTTCCTGTAATATGCTGGAGTTAGTTACTTATTATATCTTATTACATTTACTATTACATTGTCCCTCAAGTCAGGAAGTGTGCTAACTTTATTCTTTTGATTTATTATTGAAACTTTTGAGTGATAGGTTTTGAGTGAGCTTGAAAAACTGATTAATCTTGCAAAAAATGCAGCAGAAAAAATCCAGAAATATAATTTCGTACGTGTTGTCTCTCATAATGATGCTGATGGACTGACCTCAGCCGGAATAATTGCCCAGGCCCTTATAAGAGCAGGTATCTGTTTCCAGCTCTCGATAGCTGCCAGGCTGGATGAAGCTGTAATTGAAGAGGTAAACAAGAGTACCTTTCAAGGAGAACTTGTAATTTTCTGTGATATGGGCAGCGGGCAGCCGGAATTAATAGAAAAAGTGGCAGCCGATGTAATTATACTTGACCATCACCAGCCAGTAGGCCAGTCGTCTGCAAAGGCAGTTGTAAATGCCCATATGGCAGGAATCGATGGAGCTACGGATATTTCAGCTTCAGGCACCTGCTATCTTGTAGCCAGGGAAATGGATCCGGGAAATCTTGACCTTGCAGGACTTGCCATTGCAGGCGCTGTTGGAGATAAACAGCTTTTCCGTACAGCAAATGCTTTCATTCTTGATGAAGCTTTAAAGGCAGGCATTGTATCTGTCCGAAAGGGATTAAAAGTAGGAGACGGAGACCTTATTGAAGTACTTGCATACAGTACCGAGCCTTTCCTTGATATCACAGGATATCCTGAAAAAGTTAAAGAATTTTTTAGCCAGCTTGGGCTTTCCGGAAATATTGAAAGTTTATCTGAAGAAGATATTTCAAAACTCGTTAATGCCATAGCCTTAAAACTTGTAAAACAGGCAAGCTCTGAAGCTGTAGAAGCTGTTATAGGGGAAATTTTTCTTCTTAATAGAGAGCTTGTAAACAATGTCTATGATTTTATTTCTATTCTTAACGCATGTGGAAAGCAGAAGATCTATGGCCTGGCCCTTGCTCTTTGCCTGAAAAATAAAGGGATTGTAAAAGAAGCCGTAACTCTTACAAAAGAACATGAAAAAAATCTTACCCTGGATATCCGGGAAAATGTAGAAAAAATTCGAAAAGGGGAAAATATCTGGTATGTTATTACTACGGATATCCTTTCTACAGGCAGCCTTGCAAGTACAGTTGCACGTTATTTCCATCCTGAACTTCCTTTTATTTGTGTAAACGAATCTGAAGGAATCTTTAAAGTCTCAGCGAGAGGGACACGGGAGCTTGTCTCAAAAGGCCTTGATCTTTCTTTTGCACTCAGGCAGGCTGCAAGTGCAGTCGGAGGAAGGGGAGGAGGCCATAGTGTCGCTTCAGGAGCATCAATCCCACTTGGCAGTGCAGAAGAATTCCTGAGTATTGCAGATCGCATAATAGGAGAGCAGCTCCGGCAAACCAATAAGGTAAAAATAAAATAAAATAAAAAAGTAGAATAAAATAATACAAAATAAAGAAAGAAAATAAATCAACTTAGGATAAAAATAATCAATAAAATGAATAAAGAAAAACTCAAGGAAATACAAAGAGTATACCAATTTTAAAAAATCAAAAATTAAGATAACCTTAAGAATAATTATAATAAAATCAGTATAATAAAGTCAGTATAATAAAATAAATATAGTAGAAATAATCTAATTTTTGTTGTAAAAAAGAATATAATTACATTATAAAGGATAAATTAGATCAGAATTAGATCAGGGTTAAATCGAATTAAGTTTGAATAAATTAAAAGCTTATAAATAAAACATACAAATTAAAGATCATAAAATTCTAAAACGTATGAGGCAAAATGAAAATTACAGGTAAAATTGAATTTCCGGATCCTGATTCAAGGGAATCTGCAGCTAAAATTCTGCAGGCCCTTTCTCCAGATAATCTGCGAAGCATGGAAAGTGAAATTAATGATGAAAAAGTCTGTGTGAGATTCCATTCAGATAAAATTGGATCTTTGCTTGCAACTATTGATGATTTCCTTATGAACGTCAAAATAGGAGAAGGAGTAGAGCAAGCATTGGAAAAAGAAAAATAGGTAAAATAAATAAGCAAATTTATAAATAATTAAGTAAATAAATAAGAAATATAAATAAATAAATAAATAAATAAATAAATAAATAAATAAATAAATAAATAAATAAATAAATAAATAAATAAATAAATAAATAAATAA
>JBNAKO010000281.1:0-24690 GCA_049706495.1 Methanosarcina sp.
CCCGAGTCCCGTCTCGGGAGGACGGTGTCCTTTTCGTTCGCTTCGCTCACTCAAGAGGACTTATTGTTTCGCTTACTTTGCTTGAGCGAGCAAAGTAAGCGAAACAATAAGTCCTCTTGAGTGAGCGAAGCGAACGAAAAGGACACCGTCCTCCCGAGACGGGACTCGGGTGAGACGGAAATCGGGGGTAAAAAAGATAATAAAAGGGGGATAAACCCTTTTAAATTAGAAAATAAGATTATTAATAATTAGTATTCTACAGCAACTGCAAGCTGCTTTACCAGAGAAGCGTCATCGGTGTTTCCAAAGACTGCTATCACAAAGTTCTCATTATTCCAGATATAAGAGTATCTGGGTACAGTCTTTCCTCCTGCAGTAATATAATCTGTGATTAATGTAGCAGAATGCCCGTTAAAGGACTCCTCAGTGAAACGGGAAGATCCTTCCTGTAATGGCGGGAAAGAGGCTTTGTATACGCTTATAAAGTTTTCCGCAGCTTCCTTGTTTTCAAGCTCGATTACGTCTACATAAAAGTCAGAGCCATTGGCCTTATAGAGTCCTTCTGAACCGCCAACAATTCCAGAAACGTTTTCAGCTTCATAATCGGCTTTTATCTGATCTACAGAAATGGGAAGGGTAGCAGTATGATTAAAGCCTGCAGGCAGCGTCGTAAGTGTACTTATTTCGGATACATTTTCATCAGAAATTGCTTTCAGCTCTGAACTGCCTGTGTTTGCATTGGATATATTTGTCTCATTTATTACAGGGGTATTTGGTTCAGTTTCATTATCCTCGGGAGTGTTGTTATCAGCACAACCTGAAAATGCAATTATCAGAACTGTAAAAACCAATACTAAAGCTATATTCTTTTTCATAGCTGTACTTTTTTTCATAATTTCACCTTGATTTTGAAATCCTGGTAACAGATAAAGTTCAAAGAAGCAGGATTACAGAATTAAAAGAGTTTTCAGATTAAGAAATCTGCAAATAAAATATTTGCAAGGGTAACTAAAAAAGAATTGAAAGAGAGAAGAGTTAAGAAAACTCCTCACTCAGAAGATTTAGTTCCTTCTAACAAGGTAGACTACTGCAACAAGGCCGACAAGTCCAAGGAGGGCTCCGAAGCCAGGAGTTGTTGGTTCTTCTTCTCCACCTTCTCCACCTTCTTCGCCTTCAGTGGCGTTTCCTTCAGTCTCGTTTTCTTCAGTTACTTCTTCAGTTTCTTCTTCAGTTTCTTCTTCAGTTGCGTTTTCGTCAACTTCAGTCTCATTTTCGTCGACTTCGGTTTCGTTTTCGTCAACTTCAGTTTCGTTCTCATCTTCGTCGTCGTCAGTCATGTTTCCTGGACCGACTGTCTTCTCAACGTATGGGTAGTACCTGAGTTCGTTGACTGGAGTGTCAGCAATCTTGAAGTACATTGTGTTGTTTTCAACGCCGCCGATTTCCTCATCAGAGTCTCTGGTCAGAGTAAAGGTGTCTTCGTTCCTGATTGAAAGGGTGTCACCATTGATCTGGACATCGTTGAGTTCTCCGAATTCATCGTCAGACTCGATGGTCATTGCTTTATCGTAGTCAATGAGCCAGAGACCTTCGATCTGGGCAATGCTGTCTACTGCACCCTGGAAGACCTGGTTGACATGGACTCTGAGTACAACTACATCGTCTTCGTCCTGGATGTCGTCAAGCTCGACTTCCCAGGTACCGCCTGCGTTGTCGCCAGTACCGACTGAGATGATTTCATCGTCTACATATTCTCCGTCCTTGTTGAACTGGAGCCAGACTTTCTCACCGTCTACATCGACCTGCTTGGCTTCGAGAGTGTAGCCTTCACCAAGGTCAAGGGTTTCGCCGGTTCTGATGGTGTACTTGTCATCGCTGTCAAGGACGAGCTTTGCAAGTTTGTCAGCAGCATTGGATTTCAGTGGGATGTATTTCTCAGCGAAGAATCCCATGAGGCTGTAGTTGTCCCATCCATCAGCTCCGGTAAATTCGTATTCTACCTGCTGAATTGTGGTTTCGTAGATAAGACCGCCTTCTCCAATGACGTTGCCTTCAGTGCCGTCAACGTCTTCAATAGAAAGAGTCTCGGTTGTTACATTATCGTTAATGTCATAATAGAATGCTGCAAATTCTGTAGCATCGACTGTTAAAGTAGTACCGTCACCCTGGGTATCGATAATATTATCGATATCAGAGCCGTTGAACACGGGCCCACGAATCTCAACTTGTGCACTTGCGGCGGATGCAAATACAGTAAGAATCATGAGAAGAGCCAGTGTTACTGCTGCAAATCTCTTCATTTTATTGTTTCCTCCATGTTTGTTAAGATATGTCGTATGTAAGAAGAAGTGTCGGGATCAACACTTTAAGGGTTTCACCAATCTTCACCAAATCAGACTTTGAATTTTCGTCTATTGCCGAAGAGGTTTTCATTCCCTCCTTATCCCTCTAAATTGGATTACAAGTGTTCTATAAAATAATTGCCTTATTAAATCTTTTGTGGTCTATTTCGGGGAAATTGAAGAGGAAAAGCGCAAAACAACGATACAAATAACGGTAAATGTCGAAAGCCTTCTGACAGGATATTCCCTGAATGTTAACATACAAGATAAAGTCGAAATACTTATAAAATAATATGGAAAAAAGATAGTAGAATTACAGCGCCATTAGTAAAATAATTTAAGACACTACTATTTTAAAAATCTAATAGAATCTTTTAATTAATCTTATTACCTTTATCTTATTTTGTAATCAGATTATAAGGTATGCTCTGCAGATTAATTACAAAAAAACCGTCGTCATTACGCTATCAGGTCTTAAATTCTATTTATTAGAATTACACAACCTGCAAAACTTAAAACAAATTGAAAAACATGTAATCTATGCAGAAATTGTTTCTCAGAAAATATAAATGCCAATCAGGAAATAATCAAGAAAAGTCCATCACTAGAGTTCGATTTCGTTAATAATCATATGCACTTACACCTATTCAGTTAGACTTTAAGAGGCCAACTAACTTCCATTCTTTACATACGTTCAAGGTCTTTTGATTTTGCCGCAGCCTGGATATAAATAAAAACATAAATTTTTGGATCTTTTTTGAAAGAATTCTAACTTAAAGACAAGAATAAAATCCAAAAGAATATTTTGAAATAATTTATACACTTTTAACAGATACTTTTTTTATTTTTATAATAATAATGTTCGAAAATAATCTTTTTTTTGTCGTATACAGGACAAAGAAAAAAGGTATTAGAAATTGACGATATAAGAACAGAAATATAAAATAAGGATTATTTAGTTAAATATTCTTTAGTAGTATGAAATATAAAAATGACAAAATTAGTAAAGACATTATAAGTCGCATTAGAAATTAAATAAGATTATATTTTATACTAAAATAGGATATATGGATTTAAAAACATGCAGGGGAATCCATTTTGGAATGTAAAGATATTACTCAGGAAGTTATTTGCAGAATAAAGGCTATGAAAGGTGTTGAAGACACTTATATTTTGAACGAGGAAGATAAAGAAAAGATCATTGAGCTTGAAAAGAAGGCCGAAGGTGCAGTTCTTATGGGACTTGGCGTAGGAGATAACCAGGGAGTCAAGGAAGTCTTCAAGCGCCAAACAATTATTGCTTTTACAACCAATATGGATTATGTCTGGCCCGAAGGCCCCAATGTAGTGCTTATGCAGTACGGAGAGAAGGTCGGGGAAGATGTTTATGATCCTGAGAAACTTGAGGAATGTAAGAAATGTAATAATATGCTGGTTATGGGGAATTTTGTTATTTACAAAAATGCAGTTCCTAAACCAGGCTCGGGAAAAAAAGAACCTATTACTGTAGTCCTTCCTCCTCAGAGATGCCAGGATGTAGAATGCGCAGAAGGTGTAGTAAATGCAGTACTTGCATCTCCTTCCACACCCACAGATGAGTACTTAAGATCGGTAATGGGGCTCAAACCGGAAACAGGACGTGGAACATTTATTATTGGATTTGATACCTGTTAAAAGATCTACTAAAAAACAGCTTTTAAACACAGGTTATTCAGGTAAATTCTGAAATTATATTCCAGAAACCTTTTTAAAACATATTTTATCGTATTTTAAATATGTTTTAAAATTCTTTTTAAATATTAAAAATATAAACATAAAAATTCTATATGGAAATTTCATACTATACGTACTATGCATACTATACAAAAATTCTGTGTGAAATTTCCGTACAAAATTAAGCTAGCTACTTAATAATAGCTACTTAATAATAATAGTAATAGTAATAGCTGTCAGGTTAAGCTATCGTTTACAGGAATCGTCTTATTTCAAAACTATATTTCAAACGTTCTATCTCGAAAACAGTTTTATGTTTATTTAAGAATTTAATATATTTTAGATTAAGATTATCAATTCAAGGTTATCAGTAATTCAAGGTTACCAGTTTAAGATAATTTAATTCCATTTATAATTTTTAATTTTAAATAAAGTTTAATTTTAAAATTTGTAAACTTATAAGCTTTATAAACGATAGCACCAATTTTATGCCTGCTCCTACACTCTTTTAAAGATTGAAACAAAATCAGGCACAAAAGGCCTGAAAGATGGAAACCACAATGAAAGAAGACAGAGGAAAGAATTATAATAAAGCTTGCAGGGAAATTCTTGAAAAAGTACTGGAAGGTAGAATAGAAACTGAAGACCAGTTAAATAAAGTTAAAAAAGATATCAGCAAGGCGTACCAGCTGTCCAGTTTGCCCAGAAATGGAGACATTATAAGCCAGGGAACTCCGGAAGAGCAGATAATAATTAAAGAATTCCTTCGCCGAAAACCTGTAAGAACAATTTCCGGAGTAGCAGTAATTGCTGTAATGACCTCCCCTTCCCCATGCCCGCATGGGGTCTGTGTTCCTTGCCCGGGAGGCCCTAATTCTTCTTTTAAATCTCCACAAAGCTATATGGGAAGAGAGCCTGCAGCCATGCGGGCTATCCAGCATGAATTTGACCCATATTCCCAGGTAACTTCGAGGCTCTCCCAGCTTAAAGAAATAGGGCATGATGTGGAAAAAGTAGAATTAATAGTTATGGGAGGCACATTTTCCGCGCGGAATCTGGATTACCAGGAGTGGTTTACTAAAAGAGCTCTCGAAGCAATGAATGATTTTACCGGCAAAGAATGGAGAGAAAAAGCCTGGAAAATTGGGCAAAATCTCCCTAATATCCCTCAATATATCCCTCTAGAAGAGGTACAGAAAGCCAATGAAACTGCTGAGATTCGAAATGTAGGAATTACTTTTGAAACCAGGCCTGATTGGGCAAAACCTGAACATGTGGATGAATTTCTGAAACTTGGAGGCACAAAAGTAGAACTTGGAGTCCAGAGTGTCTATGATTTTGTGCTTGCCCGTATGCAAAGAGGCCATGGGGTTGCAGAAATAATCCGGGCTAACCAGGTATTGAGGGACAGTGCATTTAAAGTTGGGTTCCATATGATGCCCCATTTGCCAGGAGCAGATTCCGAACTTGATCTAAGAGGTTTTAAAAAGCTTTTTGAAGACCCCCGCTTCAGACCTGATTATCTCAAAATTTATCCGACCCTTGTTACTGAAGGAACTCCTCTGTACGAACTCTGGGAATCAGGAAAATATCAGGCTCTTTCTGACGAGGAAGCAGCAGAACTCGTTTCAGAAATAAAAGCTATCCTCCCTAAATGGGTAAGGCTCCAGAGAATCCAGCGGGATATTCCAGCCCACCAGATTTTTGCGGGGGTTCGCAAGAGCAACCTC
This sequence comes from Methanosarcina sp., assembly GCA_049706495.1. Lineage (GTDB taxonomy): Archaea > Halobacteriota > Methanosarcinia > Methanosarcinales > Methanosarcinaceae > Methanosarcina. The sequence continues at coordinate 5,786 of JBNAKO010000281.1, forward strand.
AGGCAGCTTGCCGAAGAAAAACTCAGAGAAAAAGGAAAAAAATGCCGCTGTATCCGCTGCAGAGAAGTGGGGCATGCAGGCCTTAAAGGTAGAAAAGTGAATGCAAAGGACATAGAATTGACAGTGGAAGCTTATGAGGCCTGTAAAGGAAAGGAATATTTTATAGCATTTGAAGATCTTTCAGCCGATACCCTTATAGGCTTTACCCGTCTCCGTTTTCCTTTCTCCCCGCACCGCCCGGAATTGGAGAATACAGCTTTAATAAGAGAATTACATGTTTACGGTTCAATAGTCCCTGTAGGAAAAGGAGCAAAACAAACGGATTGGCAGCATAGAGGATATGGGAAAGAACTGCTTGAGCAGGCCGAAAGAATAGCAGGCGAAGCTGGCTATCAAAAGCTTGCCGTAATAAGCGGGATAGGAGCAAGAGAGTATTATCGGAAATCCGGTTATTTTTTAGATAACGTATACATGTCAAAACTTTTAGAAAATTAAAAATTTGCACACTCGTTAATTTAATTTTTTCCATTAATTTATTATTATTATTTTTGAATTTTTAGGATCAATTATCCCATTTATTTTTATTTGTCCAATCTATTTTATTTACCTTTATTTACCTGGTTTATTTTATTTATCTAGTTGATTAATTAATTAATATTTATCTAATTAATTAGATAAATTAATCTATTTAATTATCATCCGATTTATATTAAGTATTAAAGTTTCACTGGCTTAAAAGACTACAAATATACTTTCATTTTGCTTGTTTCGATTCTAAATTTTCCAGATATGCACTTAATTACAAACCTATATTTTTAACTACATTTTTAATAAATTATTTTTAAGGCTCTTATATAAATATATAATAATGTTGATAAAAATAGCTTAAATATAGAACCCTAATAAAACAGTATTTTAGAAAAAGAAACGGCACAGGTAGCCTGAAAAAAGAATATTTTAAACGATTTCTGCGGAAAAATATTAAATAGTAGAATATAATAACCTATAGCTGGTTCCCCTATAGCATAAAGTGTTTTGCATTTATGAAACTAAATACAGGCATTAAAACATATTTCTGAAATGGATTAAACGCCATTGGAAAAGTAATAAACAGTTAATCAGATATTTTTTAGGTAGATCGAAAGTCCGGAAGAAAACAAAATAAACAATGCAGGAGCTTTTATAAATATAATTTTAAGAGTGAAAAAATCGAAATTTAAGAAAAAAGAAGAGAATTCATAAAAAAATAAATACTACATCTTCTTAACATATCAAAAACCTGCAGGTTTATAGCCCAGGTTAGAATTAGTTCAAATTTTTAAAACGCTTTAAGAGCTAGGTTACTCTAAAAATTTGAAGAAACCCTGAATTTTAGAAACCTGAGAAACCCTAAACCCCCAACCAAGAACGGTGATAAGATGAAAATTAGAGTTGTAAGCTCAAAAGAAGAGATCGACACTCTAAAACTTGACGAGGAGATTATCCACCTTGCATTTAGACCTTCTAATAAGGATATCTTCAAACTCATTTTAAAGTGTCCCGAATTAAAAGCGATCCACATCCCGAGTTCCTATAAGAGGACAATTTCAAGTTCTGCACACATGTATCTTGCTATGCAAAATATTGCTCTGCTTGAAGGCGATGTCTGGGGCCACAGAAAAGATATCAATGAATATTCTGAAGTAGCTCAACATGTTTTTGATCGTATAAAACAACTTAAACAAGAAGGGCTTTCTGATGAAGATACTATAGAGAGACTTGTAAGAGAGACAAGGCTCAGTCCTGATTTTGTCAGCTTCATCATATCTAATTGAATCCTAATTAAATGAAAAAAATCATTGAGAAAAATCAAGTATATAAGATATCTTTATAGTGAATTTAAAGTACATTTATAATAAAATTAAAACAGCATTTAGAACAGAATTTATAGCAAAATTTTAAAGTAGAATGTAAAGCCGGTCAATTTTGATCGGCAGTTAATTCTCTAAATTTTTTCTACCCTTTTTTTAACATGACCAGTATGGTTTGGAAACCTTAATTTTCAGAATCCGTACAGACTCATAAAATATTGATTCGAAAAACTAATTTCGAAATTCTGGTTTTGGAAATTTATTATCAAGTTTTAGATTTTAAGATTAAAGCTCTTTAATATCAGGTTTAAAGGCCAGATCTGACATCAAATTAAGCCAGGCTCTGGTTTAAATTTAAATTTTATAATAAAATGATTTGATTCCGGCCAGGCCTTTGCAGTATCCCCTGTTATTATAATTGTTTCATACTATTTTATCAGTATACCATGCAAGCAGATTTGCTGCAAACATTACATCTATATTTAAAAAGCTTTATATCCTGAATTGCTCCAGATTTAAGTATATGGTTTGTAATTCGGGATTTTTTCGAAAGAAAGTTATACTTTTAGAATACCTTTTTAATATATTAGGAAGTTATAATTGTTAAACCCATATCATTGGGCCTTATCAGTAGTAAATAACAATAAACTGCGTCTACTTAAACAATAAAAATATCTTAAAATAAAAACTTATGTAAAAGAGTGGAAAAATTAGCCGGGATTTCATGACTGAGTTTGAACGCTTGCTTGTAAATTCATTTAATACATATATTCAAGAAAAAGGAATACGAGCTATTTCTTACAGATTAAAACAGCACAGGTTTACTCCTCAGTTTCTTGACGTGCTTGTAGATTCTCTTAACCCTGATCTTTACCTGGGGATCGAATGCAAAAGTATATCAGTAGAGAAAGGCGCAAATGCACTCTATTTTACTCAGCACTTTACTATGGACAAAAAAGGTGTCCATCAGATAGAAAGAATTTCCAATTATTTAAATAAATCAGGGAGAAGAGGCTTTCTTGCTGTGGAACTTCGTTTAGGCGCAGGCTGCAGCAGGGAAGCTTATATGATACCCTGGGAAGAATTGAAGGAAAAATACCTTTCTGAGGATCTCAAACTTACAGTGAAGGAAATAAGGACTTTTCCTGAAATAAAGAGAGATGGAAAAGACTATAAAGTCGATCCTGAAGAATGGCAAACGAAAAAGCCCGGATAAAAGCATATAATAACTGGAAGGCTTGGATTGTTCCAAAACATCCAGAATACCTGAAAATCGAAAGATAAGAAAATGATAGTATACCGGATCGGGGAAAATAATGTCTGAAAGGATGCAAGCCCTTCAAAAACAAGCAAGCAAATGTGCTGAAGAAATTAAGAAATACAGATCAATCCATGTTGTATCTCATATTGATGCTGATGGGCTGACTTCTGCAGGAATAATCTGTACTGCACTTGAACGTGGAAATTTCGAATATACAACACGCTTTGTCAAACAGCTTGATGAAAAAGCGCTTGATTTACTTGCAGACGAAAACCATGAAATGATTATTTTTACGGACCTTGGAAGCGGAATGTGCGAATCCATAAAAGCTCGGGGTATCAATGCCATAGTTTCGGACCATCACCAGCCTCAGGGAGATCTTGAATTTCACCTGAACCCCCATCTTTTCGAAGCAAACGGTTCCTATGAACTGAGCGGTTCAGGAACTACCTATATTCTAGCTTCTGCTCTTGGGAAAAATAAGGATCTTTCTTCTCTGGCTATAGTGGGAGCAGTCGGGGATATGCAGCACCTGAAAATGGGGCAACTTGTCGGGATAAACAAAGAAATCCTGGAAGAAGGAGTAAATTGTGGGATTCTGGGATTTAAAAAAGACCTTACTCTTTTTGGAAAACAGACTCGTCCCATTTATAAACTTCTTCAGTATTCTTCAGACCCCTATCTGCCCGGACTTACAGGAAATGAAGAGGCCTGTATTGAATTTCTACATTCTCTTAATATTCGTTTCAGCCAGGATGAGCGCTGGAGGCGCTGGATTGATCTTGAGCCTCCTGAAAAGCAGAAAATTGTATCCGGACTTATTAACTACTGTCTGAAATCAGGAATCCCTGCATACAAAATTGAGCGCCTTATAGGGGAAGTATACCTGCTTATGAAGGAAAGAGAAGGAACCGAAATGAGGGACGCTTCCGAATTTTCCACGCTTCTTAATGCTACTGCCCGTTATGATCATGCTGAAATCGGGCTTGCAGTCTGTATGGGAAACAGAGATGAGGCTTATGAAGCTGCCAGGAAGTTACTTGCAGAACACAGGCAAAATCTGGTGTCTGGACTTATGTATGTAAAAGAAAAAGGGGTCACGCAGTTAACAAATATCCAGTATTTTGATGCAGGCTCAGAAATAAAAGAAACTATTGTAGGGATTATTGCAGGCATGAGCTCAACAATAGTTGCAAACCGAAATCTCCCGATTATTGCTTTTGCGAAAGCTGACGGCGGGATAAAAGTCTCAGCCCGCGGAACCCAGGATTTAATTCGAAGAGGAGTAAATCTGTCTGAAGCCATGGCAGTTATATCTGCGGAAGTTGGGGGAGCAGGCGGAGGACACGACATTGCAGCAGGGGCAACTATTCCTGAGAATGCAAAAGAGGAATTTGCCAGAAGGCTTGATATCTTTATAGGCGAACAAATGCAAAAGAAATTAAGATAAAATAAAAATCAGCTTCCCGAAAACGTTTAAAGAACTATTTAAAATAAAATGAAATAAAGTAGAATATTAAAATTAAATAAGACATTAAAATTAAATAAAATATTAAAATTAAGTAAATGGAGTAGGTAAAGCAAATAAAGAAAAATAAAGCAAAAAACATGTTTTAAAAAGAAAAATTTCCTTGAAAAAAGAACTGTAAAATAAAGTGAAAATAAAGTGAAAATAAAAACTAATTAGTAAAATAAAAAATAAGAATAAAAAACCGAATTAAAAGAAGAATAGGAAACCCTTTAGGGCAAGGGCTAAAAATACAGAATATTTCGAGAAAGGTTACTTAACTCACATCTGAATTCAAATAAGATCTTCAATCCTGCTCATTTCTTTAAATGAAATTAACCTTGACATTGCACTGGTATCTATAGGGATTCCATATTCCTGTACTACAGCCATAGGATTTGTCCCGCCTATTACAACTATTCCAAGGTGGTCTCTCTCAATAGGGACATCAAGAACTCGTGTATTTGGTTCTCCTACTTCCAGAATTCCGCTAAAGCCTGCATCGAGAAGATCAGAAAGAGCACTTTCAATCTCATCCCTTGCAACCATCGGAGCTTCCCTGAGGTTTGCAAGAATTTTGCCTGAACCTGTCCTGAGCATTTCCGAAACTGAAGTAATCCCCTGGGACATAAGGATCTCAAGTGGATCTACTGTTGTACTTACATAAGTCAATACATCGGTAAAGCGTATTGGAGTTCCATTTCGAATCTGGACAACTCCCCCTAATTTGGGATTTACAGGAATTCCTGCCTTGAGCAATACCCCATCAATTGTGATACTGCATACTGTGCCTATGCCAACTTTTCCTTTTTCGATAGTCAGGTCTCCAAGTGATTCTCCTTCTGAGATAATTTTTACATAAGGAGTTACTGAAAGTCCGCTTGAAATTACCATCTTAAAGATTCCAAGCACATCGTCCAGATCTTTTTTATCAATAAGCGAGAAATTAAGGATAATATCTCCATCCATCTTTTTAGGATCAAATGTAGTCCTGTACATCAGATCTTTGATCCTGGAGGATGTAAACTGAATACGGTACCCATTTTTTTGCATTTCAACCCTCTAGTAATTGAAAGTATTTATACCTATTATAGATTGTGTATTATTTGTTAAAGAAAATATGTTTTTTAAGATTTCATTAAGGCTTTATTAAGCTATTATTCTTTTCAAGCCCTGAGATTAACTTAATTAATTCGTTAAAACCTGTAAGAAATAAGAATTTGAGTTCCAAGCAAAAAATTCAGGAGAAATTAGAATATAAAATTTACTGAGAATTATCTTTCTAAGAAAGGGGCTCGAAATCAGTAAAAAGTAAGTAATATAGTAATCGGAAATAAACCGAGAAAAGATAACTCATAGAAATAACTATTTCTAATAATCATTAGAAAAATAAATTTAGAAAAGAAATTACTGGAAAGAAATTGTTTCCAGTAAACAAGTAAAAGATATACCAATAAAAAATATAGAGGAGCTTTTAGAGTATTTCTGTTAAAAATCCCATAAAATCCTGTGGAGCTGTTAAAAATCTAAGCTTTTCAACATCATTTATGAGTTCATACATATCTTCTTCGGCTTCGAGATTTAAATCATCAGTAGGTAGGGGGGCCAGATAACGAATTTTGGGGACATTCTTATAGAGTGGGTTTTTGACAAAACCATCTTTAAGCAAAAAATAGGAAGCTCCAAAAAGTCTTTTTATAGGCTCATAAATAGATGAAAAATCACGGCAAACCCAATTTGCCATCTTAAGAGTTTTTTCAGTGGCATTTATGGTTACATGTCCATAGCCTGGAGGCACGAGGACAAGATCGCCTGATTCTGCTTTAATTACCACAGCATCGAGAACAGCATCTTCTTCCCCATGCTCTACTTTCTGCAGGAGATACGTAGCAGTCCCTTCAAGCACCTGGTACAGTTCAGGATATGAAATTTCGGTTCCCGGGACATTAGGATGATAATGGCCTACAGTTTTAATATATTCGGATCCAAGCATACCCGGGGGAATAACAGTAATATCATATCTTAGATGATGTGCTTTGATTCTTTCAAGGTCTGTAGAGTTTTTCGCCAGATCTCTGAACATATAATACATATCTTTATTTCTTTCTTCCGTATTCTCAAACCAATCTTTATCAAATACAACGTCTTCCATATCATGAAGTCTTCTGACATCTGCTATGGTGACGGTATCCCCGAACTTCATTGTTACATCCATAAATATACCCCTCTAGAGAGCACGTACAATATCCAGAAATATGAGATATAAAAATCCGGATAATAAATTGCAGATTACCAAAACTTTGCATGCAAGTCGATTTAAAACCTGATTTTGAGGACATCAGTATAAACAAATAAATTATTTAACCGAAATATATACTTACTGCCTGCAGGTCTGTCTCTGAAAACCAATTCAAATTATTTTCAAATCAATTCAAAAATTATTTTGAATCAATGTTGAATTAATTATTTCGGACAAGTATCCAATCTGAAATTGCGGATCTTACTTTCTACTGTGATTTATCTTATTTTTAAAAATTCCAGTTCTAATTTTTGATATATTTTTCTGACCCTATTTTTATCTATTTAGAGCTTCTTCAACCATTTTGGGGTAAGTAAGTTCTATAATAGTTTTCAGATTTACTATATCTTGTTTGTTATATTTAATAAGTTTCTCCAGAGCTTCCTGATCTCCTCTCAAATATTGCTTCCAGAGTCGAATCGCATCAAATCCGGTAATATCTTTTGTATCTGCATCTCTTTCGATTCCCAGAGCTATCTCAATAGTTTTTAATCCACCACTGTATCCGATTCGTTTTAAAGGATAAAGAAGATCTATATGCAGTTGGTTAAATTCAATTTCAGGAAATTCAGATTTTATAAAAGGAAGATCAAAACGGGCTCCATTAAAGGAAACAAGTAATTTATATTTTGAGAATTCATTTATAACCTCTTCAAGATTTACATCTTTTATGTAGGTCTTAACTTCGTTCCCATTATAAATTCCAATAACGGTTATTTTATCCCTGCGCTGGGAAAAACCTGTTGTTTCTATATCCACAAAGGCCATAGAATCGGAAAATAACGGGTAAGCCCTCCAGTGCTCCGCAGAAGGAAGAAATTGTGAAAAAAAACAGCAATTTTTTGCAGCCAGGTGTTCTGACGATTCTTTTATTGCTTCGCAAATCCTGGCTTTTCGGGAAAGGGGCAGTGAAATTCTTTGCTGATTTTCAAGAAATTCTTCCCAGGTATTTATGCCCTGAGCCCAGATTTTTTGCTCAAGCTTTTTTCCTACGCCCGGAATGTGGATATATGTGTTATTCAGCATATTCTCTTCTGAACATTGGAAGTAATCTTTAATAAAAATGCTGCATGAATGTAAAATGTGCAAAAATTAAATGTAAAACTTATTTAAAAAGAAGCAGGTTTAAAAAGAAAAAAATTCTGAGAGGAAACCCGGATCAGTTACAAAATAGATTATATAAAGCTATTAAAAAAACCTTAAATTAACCTGAAATCTCAAAATTCCTGGAACCGGACAGCAAAAAATAAATATTCAAGTATGAGTTCTCCTTTATAACAAGTAGTATGCAGAACAAACTTTTTAAATTCAGAAGAGTAAAATACTCTTAAGATACATTTATAATAAATTTATAACTAATTTAACTATTTATTTGATAAACAGTTTTTGATAAACAGTTTATTTGACACGGAGGGCAATTTTAATGGTTAAGATTTCTGTAATTGGTGCAGGCAATGTAGGAGCAACTACAGTGCAGAGGTTAGCTGAGCTTGAGCTTGGAGAGATTGTTATGACTGACGTTGTGGAAGGACTTCCGCAGGGAAAAGCTCTTGATCTCATACAGGCCGGGGCGATAAAAGGGTATGACACATCAATAATTGGAACAAATGATTATGCAGATATTGCAGACTCACAACTTGTAATTATCACAGCCGGTATTGCCAGAAAGCCCGGAATGACCAGGGAAGACCTGATAAAAACCAATGCAAAAATAATAATGGATGTATCCAGAAATATTGCAAAACATGCTCCTGATGCTATAGTCCTGAATGTCACAAACCCTCTTGATATTATAACTTACGTAGCCATGAAATCAACAGGTTTTGAAACAAAGAAAGTATTCGGAATGAGCGGGGTTCTGGATACTGGCCGCTTTGCAAGCTTCATTGCAGAAGAGCTGAAATGTTCAAGAAAAGATGTAAATGGAATGGTAATAGGAGGGCATGGAGACCTTATGGTGCCCCTTCCCCAGTATACAACAGTGTCTGGAATTCCACTTTCAGACCTCATGCTTCAGGAAAAGATTTCAAAGCTAATTCAGAGAACAGTTAACGGGGGAGCGGAAATTGTAGAGCTGCTTAAACAGGGAAGTGCCTTTTATGCACCATCTTCGGCAATAGTTGCCATGACAGAGGCTATAATTAAAGATGAAAAGAGAATACTGCCTGCATGCGCCTACCTGGAAGGCCAGTATGGACAGGAAGGAATCTACTTTGGAGTGCCTACAAAACTTGGGGCTTCTGGAGTTGAAGAAATCCTTGAACTTGAACTTACTCAGGAACAGCAGGAAATTCTAAGGAAATCTGCAGATAATATTAGAAAAGCAATATCGGATCTGGCAATATAAAAACATATAAGATGAAAAATAAAAGGCAAACAATAAAAATATTAGATATTGTTAATTAAAAGTAAAGAGCTAAAAACAAAGCTGCAGGAATTTTAAATTCCTGCTTCCAATTTTAGAGGAGTTAAATCTGCAAACAGTAAAAAAATCCAAGGGTTTAAAATATTAAAAAATCAAATATAAAGATATCAAATTTAATTTTGATGAAAAGTGTGAAAAATAAATTAAGAAAATAATTCTAAATAAATTCCAATAAATGTTTATTAGAATATTTATTGAGTTAGATTTTATTGAGAATTGATTATAAAATATTTTAATAAGAACGGGTTAGCAGATTTGATATTCTTTTTTATGTAAAAAAATTGGAAAAATTTAATAAACAGTGCTTTAATTTTAGTTTTATTAATAAAGATAAGAGTAAATATTATATAAAATAGACTTAAGCCTGTCCTTACCTTAAAAAAGAATAGAATTAAGAAGAAGAGGGCATTAAAACTGTAAGATATATAAGTAAGTTTTTCCTATAAGGTAAGTGAAAATATTTAAATTAATTTACAAAGCAGGGATAAAATGCGCGCAGAAATTACATCACTTTTTGGTTTAAATATATACACAAATACCGGAGTTTATGTAGGAAAACTCCAGGATCTTGTGCTGGATATAGAAGAACAGAAAATCACAGGGCTTGCTGTATCTGAAATAAACAGGGAGCTTTTTGATATGAACACAAGGGGCATTATTATTCCCTACAGATGGGTTATAACCGCGGCAGATATAATTATAGTAAGAGACGTAATCCAGAGATACAAAAAGCATAAAGAGGACTAAAATTTTAAAAGGGATATGAAAAGCCGGGAAATCTATGCTGAAATGCGCTGTATTCCTCCTGTGGTTGTGCGCGCTGACGGCAGGAATTTTAAAAATACGCTTTCTGGACTGGACTTTAAAAGACCTTATGATCAAACCTTTGCCAGAGCAATGGCAGATACTGCCGAACTTTTTATCAAACAAAGCGGATTAACCCCCCTCTTTACCTACATTTTTTCAGATGAAATGAGCTTTCTGTTTCTTAAACTTCCTTTTGAGGGGAGGGTGGAAAAGCTTGATTCAATAATTGCAAGCTTTCTTGGAAGCGCCTTAACTATTAACTTGCAGCTTGAGAGGCCCATAGCTTTTGATTCGAGAATAGTCACTCTTCAAAAAGAAGAGATTCCTGCTTATTTTCACTGGAGACAACTTGAAGCCTGGAGAAACTTTGTTTCTTCCTGGGGATATTATGCTCTCAGGACTGAGGGTATGGATAAAGAAAATGCTTTAAGAGCTATGAAAGGAAAAAGAGAATGGCAGATCCATGAACTGCTTTTTAAAAGAGGAATCAACCTTGCTGCCCTTCCTGCCTGGCAAAGGAGAGGAATTATAATTTCCTCAGAAGAATATGAAGTCTTAGGCTTTAATCCAGAACTTGGAAAGGAAACAAAATCTCTGCGAAAAAAAGTGGTCCAGAACTGGAAAATTCCAAATTTCGGATCAGAAGAAGGGATAGCCTTTTTACAGAAACTTATTAATAGAAACTGAGTTTTTGACAATAAGAAAAGAAAGATCAGGAATGTAGACGCAATGGACAGACTCGAACTTGTAAAAAGAAATGTTCAGGAAATCGTAACCGAAGAAGAACTTGAAGAATTGCTTAAAAAAAAGGACTCTCCCCGCGCCTATGTAGGATATGAGCCAAGTGGGAAAATCCATATGGGGCACGTCCTTACAGTAAACAAACTTATTGATTTGCAGAAAGCCGGATTTAAAATTACTGTCCTGCTTGCGGATGTTCATGCTTATCTCAACAAAAAAGGCACACTTGAAGAGGTCCGGAAAATTGCAGACTATAACAGGCGCTGTTTCATTGCGCTTGGCCTTGATGAAGAAAAAACCGATTTTGTTTATGGCTCTGACTTCCAGTTAGGAGCCGATTATATGTTAAATGTTCTTAAGCTATCAAGAATTGTAACTCTTAACAGGGCACGCAGGAGTATGGACGAGGTGGGGAGAGCTATGGATGACCCAAGTGTCTCCCAGATGGTCTATCCTTTAATGCAGGCTGTTGATATCGCCATGCTTGAAGTTGATATTGCGGTCGGAGGCATTGACCAGAGAAAAATTCACATGCTGGCCCGCGAAAACCTGAAAAGTCTTGACTTTGATACCCCGATCTGTATTCACACTCCTATTCTTCTCGGGCTGGACGGGACTAAAATGGCCTCTTCAAAAGACAATTTCATTTCCGTAGACGATACTGAAGAAGAAATTTACAGGAAATTTAAGAAGGCTTTCTGTAAAATAGGGGATGTAGAAGAAAATCCGATTCTTGCCCTTTTCCGCTACCATATTTTCCCAAGGTATGAAACCATTGTAATAGAAAGACCCGAAAAATTCGGAGGAAACCTTGCCTACACCAGCTATGCTGAAATGGAAAATGCCTTTGTAGCAGAAAAGGTTCATCCAATGGATCTGAAGAATTCGGCCGCAAAATACATAAATGAGATTCTTGATCCTGTCCGGGAAGTCCTGCTTTGAAATACAAAAGCAATTCAAATCATCTATAAAACCAGGTAAAATTAAGAAGATAAGTCTCAGTAAACTAAAAACTGAGCATACTTTTTAAAATTAAATAAGATCTTGGATAAAATGTTATATACCTCTAGCCCATAGAATATTTTAAGGGCTGTTTGACTGTCCAGGGTGCTTTTATGAAATATATTTATCAGGATTCTACGGAACTGCCTGTACAGAGGGATTTTATTGAGGATTTAAAAATATTTCTGGATATAACTTCCAGAGTAATCCCTCTCGAAAATTCTATAATCGAGATAAAATGCAGGCACAAAGAAGCCCTTTCTGAGTTGAACAGCAGAATAAACGGGATGAATCTTTTTGAAGAAAAACTCGGGATGGCTCTTAAAAGGCTAATAAATGAGGTTAACACGGAAGATCTTGTTCCCTGCGCCAATGCAATTCTTCAGACCTGTAATGAAAACCTGGGGAAAAAAAAGGAAGTCCTTGAAGCCGAATATAAAAAAATTGAGAACGGAAGTGCTCACGAATACAAAAAATTCGAGACAAAAATCCTAGAAGTTCTTAGCAGATTTTTAATTTCCGGAGTATATGGAGCGGAAAAAAGATTTGAGCTTTCCAGTAATCCGGGAGGCGTTTCAGGGATAATGGAAGGTTCGGTTTCAGGGCTGCAGTATTATTACAGGCTCGGGCTTGCAGATGAAGCTTTAACAGTAGAAAAGCTCCTTGGGGACCTGAGTTTTCCATGCTGGGCTAGAGCAGGTATCCTTAGAAAGGAAGAAAAAATAAAAATGCAGGATCTTTCTGATTTTCTTATAAGTAACCTTGAGTATGACAACCAGAAAAATTTCCGGCTAACCCTTGAAAACAAAAAAGCAAACCGCAAGTACAGGATAGAAGGTGCTGGGCTCAGATATTTTGTATATGAAGATAATAAGGAAATTACTTCTGATAAAGAACTTGGAGCTTTTATAGATCAGGCAACTCTGGCAAAAATCCCTGAAAGAGTTCAGGAATACCTCAGAACAAATATCCGTACCTATACGCTTTCAAAAGTACTGCTGGACGAAGGAGATGCAGTTTCCAGCAACCAGATCTTTGATTGCATGAAAGTAATCGCAGAGCAGTACGGGGTAATTGTTCAGGAATGCCTGGCAAGAGGGCATAACAAAGAAGAAATAATTATAAAAGTAGAGGAAGCTGACGGCACCAGGACTGAAAAATATATCTCAAAAACCGAAATTTATGCTCAACTTGCAGAGGTAGGCAGCGAAGGTATAGAGCTTGCAGGTATCCTTGGCGTAGACAGCAGGGCTCAAATTAAAGATAAAAAATATCTAATTGCCTGATTATTTTCATTTAATACTTTATATATTATTTTTTAATAGAATCAAAATTACTAAATTTTTATACTATATTTTTCTATTTTATAATGATTTATATTTTTACATCTCTCATAATTTGATACAGGTCAAAATCACTGAATTATAATACAGCAAAAAGAAGCCCATGTAAAGTAGGATTTAGATTGAGGCAAAGTTATTCATACTGAGAAATTAATTAGAATTAAGAGTCAGGAATAAAATTCCTGGTCGAGACTACTTATCAATAAAGATCATCTTATAAAAGAAAATTGAAATTTATTTATACTAGATTATAATAATATACTGCATGTTTTTATTCATGGTAGGGGGCGGAGGCCAATAAAAATGAAACCCAATTTTTTAAGTTATTTAATTTACTTGTTGTTGATAATACTGATAATTCCCGGGATTTTACCCTGGATAGCATCTGCTGCAGATGGTGATTCTGACAATAATGGGAATTCAACTGTTAATGAGCTTCCTGATCTGATAATAGAGAAAATCTCATTTGAACCGCAGAATCCCGAACCAGGGCAGATGGCAACCGCAACAATTACAGTCAAAAATCAGGGACCCGGAGTTTCAGGAGAAGCAAACCTAGCATATTATGTTAATGACGTCCGCGTAGGTGAAAAGCCAGTCCAGACCCTAGCCCCAGGCCTGAGTCAGCAGTTTACGCTTTCATTAAAAGCAGAAAGTGAAGAAACCGTTAGTATCAGGGCAGTAGTCGATGAAGGAAATTCAGTAGCCGAAACTAACGAAAAAAATAATGAAAATAGAGCCTCTTTAACCTTCGGGTTAGCTGGAACTCCTGATCTTATTATTGACACATTTAATTATCCTGAAACTTCCATTACAGAAAATCATGAGCAGATAGATATAAACGTGAAAAATCAGGGGACAACAGCTTCAGAAGCTACAAAATTGAACCTCTATATAGGGGATACTTATGTCCGTGAATGGGATGTCCCCCCACTCTCAGCGGGAGAGAGCACAGGGCTCCAGTCAGCGACATGGATTCCAAGTTCAGGCGGCCAGATAAATATAAAAGCTGTAGTCGATGAAAATAATCTGGTAAAAGAAACCAATGAAAACAACAACCAGAAAACATCGACTATATCAGTAACCGAAAAAGAGGATCTGGAGGATCAGTATCCGGACTTGATTATTGAAGACATTGTACCTGAAACAGCTCAGGCCGTAGAAGGGCAAATGTTAAATGTTACGTTAAAAGTAAAAAATCAAGGCATGATCCCTTCAGGCAATGCTCTGGCAAGGTATTATATTAATGGAGCACAGGCGCAAAACGAGCTTCAAATACCTGCCCTTTTAGCAGGAGAAACAGCAGATGTTAAATTTTCCTTAATTCCTGAGAAAGAAGGGGAAATGGAAATAAAGGGATTTGTTGATTCTGGAACTTCGGTATATGAAGGCAATGAAACCAATAATGAATTAGCAGAAATAATAATTGTAAAAGCCTTACTCCCGGATCTAAGTATAGAGGCCCTTTCCTCAAATCCGGAAACTCCAGAACCCGAGAAAAATATTACCTTTACAGCAACAGTTAGAAATAACGGGCCCGGAAATGCGGCAGCTACTGATTTAAATTATATTATTAATGGGAATAATGAAAGTTCCACTGGAAAAATTTCAGTACCTGCCCTTACTGCAGGAGAGACAACAATAGGTACATTTGCCTGGACTCCAAAAACAGAAGGGAAAAAAGAAATAAAACTCAGTATAGACTCGGGTGCCCTTGTAACAGAAACTAACGAAAATAACAATCAACTTACAAAAACAATAACCGTATCAAAGAAAATTGTACCAGGTGGAAACGAACAAAATGGGACCTCAAATAATGGTTCTAATTCAGGTTCAAATTCGGGCTCAAATTCAGGTTCAGGCTCAAAGTCCAGTTCCAAGTCAAAGTCAAAATCAAGCATGGGAAGTGGAGTTTCCCAGGAGCCGGCCAAAAATATCGATGTTAAAGAGCTTTCTACAAGGTACGTGATAAGCGGCTATCGTATGAAATATGATTTTCCAGAAGAAGTTACATGCATAACTTACATTGAATACGACGCTAAAAGGACTTTTAAGAAAACAACTACAATTGTAGAGATGCTTAAAGACAGGTCAAATCTTGTAAAAACTCTTCCTTCAGGAACGGTATATAAACATGTAAATATCTGGGTTGGAGATAAAGGAGCAGGCCTTCCTGAAGCCCTTGAAAACGGAGTTATAGGATTTAAAGTCGAAAAAGCCTGGATTAACAAAAATAATAATGCAAATATCACCAGTATAAATAAAGAAAATAGTGAGAATAAGAGCAGCATAAATGAGCCTGATATAATCCTTCAATGGTATGACAAAGAATGGAAACCTCTTGAAACGAAAAAAACAGGGGAAGACAAAAATTATGTCTACTTTGAAGCAAAAACTCCAGGATATTCCTCATTTGCAATAACAAATACCCAACAGCAGATAAATAAAGAAGAAAATAAAAGCCAGGCAGGAACAGAAACTCAGGAAGCAACGCTGGACCCGAAAGAAGATAACGAAAAAACTACTAACGGAAATGCACAAAAAGAAGATACAGGAATAAAAAAGCCAATGGGACTAGCTAAAATCCTCATGGCAATTTCCCTTCCTGCTTTCCTGATTCTGGTAGAATACTTCATCCTCAAAAAGAAAATTTGAAGAGAGTTTTCTCTTCAAATTTGTATTCCTTTTCAACTTTATTCTTTCCAAAACTTATTTTAACCATTTTTTTAAAATCTGAATTTAAAAAGAAGAAGAAATCTTAATTTTTGTTACTAATTTCTTCAATCAAGGCCTGTTAGTAAAATTAAAAAGAGGATTGCTTTATTCTGGAATTCGTTTTTCAATTTGTTTTTCTTTTTTTGTACGTTTTTCTTTTTTAATTTTATGTTTTTAAACTAATTTTAGGACAGT
This sequence comes from Methanosarcina sp., assembly GCA_049706495.1. GTDB lineage: Archaea > Halobacteriota > Methanosarcinia > Methanosarcinales > Methanosarcinaceae > Methanosarcina. The sequence continues at coordinate 21,931 of JBNAKO010000281.1, forward strand.
GTCTTTGACTTATACAGGAATACACAGGCATCATAACATTCAAGCAGGGGAATCCGGGATACAGCCTGTCTTTTTATTTAATTTTTTAATTATTATATTTAAAGATTTCTGATATTTTGTAATATAATAAAATGTATATAAATAGGGAAGTTAGATACACTAAATTACATACCTTATGATTCTTAAGAGATGTTACAAAAAGAGAAGGAATTAAGAAATTATAATATTTTAAAAATGTTCTGAAAATATCACTAACTTTAGAAATTAAAAATATTAAGATAAGTTGTTAAGAAAACATGCCAAGCGGTTCATGAAATTAAATATAAAATAAATAATTTACGCAGAGGGAAAAAAGCGTAAAACACAGTGTAACCAGCATGAGAAATTAGAATCTGAGAGGGGTCTAGGTTCTAATTAAAAACTGCATTTCGGTTCCTCTGTAAGGGAAAGTATAGAGATTATTTAATTAATGAAGTTTCAGTTTACGAATATGGGGGGTGGCTGAATAGAATGAAAACTTACTTTTTAGACTATGTAATTAGTTTACTTGTAGTAATTATGTTACTTGGGGGATTTTCACCCGCAACTGTATATGCAGCTGAAGATTACGATTTTTCTAATCCTGATATCGAGGACCCTTTTAAAGACTCAGATAAGTATAATAAAAATCCTGCTCCGGATCCATGGAACATCGATGATAGAGAAAAGAGCAGGCCAGTATGGGAAAACCCAGAGAGTTCAAACCTGAATTCTAATGCTGAGAATAAAGAAAAAGAAAATCCAAAATCAAATAACAATGGCAAAAGCAAGGAAAATCCAGGTTTGACTCCTGAGAATGATATAAAAAAGGATCAAAATAATCTAGAACAGAATACAGGTTCAAAGAATCCGGAAGAAAATTCTAACAATTTGCCTCCAGATAAAAGGGAAGATACAAAAGAAAATTCAACTCCGAATGATAAAAACAATGATAAAGAAATTCCGAATTCGAACCCTATAGACAAAAATAAATCCGATCCGGTTACAAAACCTGAAAATAAAAATAAAGAAAATTCAGGTTCAAAGAATCAAGACACTCAAAAAGAAAATAAAGGCTCAAATACAGGCTCAAATTCTGGAGTCAAAAGTAGCGAAACTCCAGATCTAGATCAGAAAAATGATGAAATTAAGCAAAATGATAAAATTAATGAAAATAATAAAAAAGTAAATTCAAATTCAGATTCCAATTTAAATTCAGGGCATAATATCGAAAATAAAAACAATGATAACAAAAAAGTTGAAAACCCAGAAGACAAAAATCAAATAAAGGAAATAAAGAAAAACTCAAGCCCGGATTCAGGAAATAAAGACGCAAAGAATTCAAATTCTAATCCTGAAAGCAAAAAAACTGAGAAATCAGATTCAGACGTTTTAGAAAAAGATAAAGGAAATACAGAGTCCAGTAAGAAGAATCAAAATGATGAAAAAGATAAATCAAGTCTTGATATTGAGAATAAAAACATAATTGAATCGAAAATTCCACAGAAAGAAACAATAAATTCTGATCCCAGAAATGTAAATATTGTAAATAAATATGCAAATTCGAAAATTACAGATAAAAAAGCTTCTAATTCAAACAATCAGAACGTCGGGATAAATTCAGATTCAGGCACTGTGACATATTTTGATACGGGGAATGAGGGAAATACAGAAACTGCAACAGGTATTGCAGAGCATGCAGATGTCCAGCATCCTGGAGACACTGAGAGTTTGGATAACAAAAATATTGAAAATTCGAACAACATAAATCAAAATGATGAATTTTCGGATCTAATGATTGAAGACTTCTTTTTTGAACCAGAAAATCCAGAGCCAGGAGAAAATATAATCTTTACAATAATAGTAAAGAATAATGGGCCTTCGGCTTCTCCAGGCAGTGAGCTTGTATATACTATTAGCGGAGCTAAAGAAACTGAAAGCGGAAAAATCCCAATTTCTTCACTTGCAACGGGTCAAATATCTATAGATACCTTTTTCTGGACTCCGCAAACAGAAGGGATAGATGAAGTTAAGGTTGAAATAAAATCTCTGGGAGAACCTGACTCTTTTTTATCCGAAACCGATGAAACAAATAACAAACTTACAAAAAATATAATAGTGGGCGAAAATAACGTACTCGGCGGGCAGGAAAGCCTGGAAAATAAAAGTTCCAGTCCTGAATCAGGTATTAATTCCAGTTCCGGGGCAGATCCGGAATCGAAATCAAGCATGGGAAGCGGAGTTCCTCAAGAACCTGCTGAAAATATTGAGGTAAAAGAGCTCAGTACAAGAAATGTAATTAATGGGTATCATATGAGATATGATTTCCCAGAAGAAGTTACATGCATAACCTACATCGAGTATGATGCTAAAAAAACCTTTAAGAAAACAACTACAACCGTAGAGGTACTTAAAGGACAGTCTGGCCTTGGTTCAGACCTTCCTGCCGGGAAAATACATGAATATGTAAATATCTGGGTTGGAGAAAAAGGGGCAGGCCTTCCTGAAGCCCTTGACAATGGAGTTGTAGGATTTAAAGTCGAAAAAACCTGGATTGAGCAAAATAGTGGCAATACAAACAGAAATGTAAATGAAAATGCAAATGCCGAAATTAAGAATAATGAAAACAAGCATGTTAAGGCTACTACGGATAACAATTCTAAAAGTACGGATGCGCCTGATATAATCCTTCAATGGTACGACAAAGAATGGAAACCTCTTGAAACGAAAAAAACAGGGGAA
>JBNAKO010000282.1:0-5680 GCA_049706495.1 Methanosarcina sp.
TCAATGTCTATTTTACTGACGAAATCAATGCTCAGGGCTCAAATTTTATTATAATATTCAGTCAGGAACCCAACCTTTTCTATAGTAATGAATTGCAAATAATTGAAAAGACCCCTGGAATTTCCGGAGTCTCTCCTATCAAGCAGCAGCTTGGAGTGGTGACTTATTTCTCTCAAAACAAAAATATAGATATTGCAGGGGTAACCGGGGACTATAAAGATACTGCTAATATTGTTATGAGAAGTGGCAGCTTTATAACTGACCAGGACGCATATTCTGCAGCTATAGGGTCGAGCGTTGCAGACGAGAAATTCAAAAGAAACCTTTCCTCTCGAAGTTCAATAAATATTACTTTACGGCTCGAAGGTGGGAATACAGTAACCCGAACCTTTAAGGTTAAAGGTATTATTGAAAGCCCGGAAATCTCGTTTGGAGGCGGAGGCATTGACAGGGATGTAAGCATTTTTATTCCCGTTACTACAATGAATCAGATGCTCAATGAAAGCGATTATTCGGCCTTCTTTGCTATGACTGATAATATCGAAGATATCGAAACCGTTTCTGATGAAGTCGACAAACGGCTTGCCAGGAATTTTGGTGTTTCTTCCCGGGACCTTGATGACGAGGATGCAAAACCTTATCGGATTTTTAACCAGGCCGATATTCTGGAACAAACTAACCAGCTTGCTGACACTCTGCGAAACTTCCTTGTTTCTGTGGCTCTTATTTCTTTACTTGTAGGTTCCATAGGAATTATGAATATCATGCTTGTTACAGTTACAGAACGTACAAGAGAAATAGGAATAATGAAAGCTCTTGGTTATTCCAGTTTAGACGTGCTTTTACTCTTCCTAATTGAATCTATTATTCTCAGTTTCTTTGGAGGAGTTCTTGGATTAATGCTTGGACTGGGAGGGGTGTATATTGCTACAAATGCACTTGAACTTCCTTTCATTTATTCGCCATACATCTTTGAAGCAGGACTTCTTGTTGCATTAGTTGTAGGCGTAACCGCAGGCGTTTATCCGGCGAGCAAGGCAGCAAAACTGGCTCCGGTTGATGCTTTGAGATATGAATAATTTTCAGTTGGATTTTCAGTTAGATAATATTTTTCGAAATCCTCTGGAAACTTTATTTTTTATTTTTTAATTTTATTTATTAGGACTTACGCGGTTGAACCAGAAAATCAATGGCATGAAACCCTCAACTGTATAAAATACAGATTTACCCTCTACGCCTGTTGTGCATGATTTTGTATCTCAAGTGCGTAAGTCCTATTTATAAGAAATAAGTGTAAGTCCAGTTCTCTTAATTCTGCAAACCTTGACTTCTTGCCACAGAGATTAGATTTTTTATATTTCTGAGCATTTTATGACTCTTTTTTAGATGATCATTTTAAATTAAAGCCTCCATAGAGATTTATAGTGAGGCTAATTATATCTTAATCCATATTATATCCAAATCCAGATCCAGATTGTTTTAACTTGATAATTTTAATTCAGAATGGCAGGGGTTGTTTATATGAAGATAACAGTGTTTAGTGGAAGTCATAAAGGGAGAGATGGAAATACACTAATTATGGTTGAAGAGTTCTTGAAAGGAGTACAAGAAGCAGGTGCAGAAATAGAGAATATTATTCTAGCTGAAAAAAATATAGGGTACTGTAAGGGAATGTTCGAATGCTGGTTAAAAACACCTGGGAGTTGCAAAATGCGGGATGATATGGATAACTTAATCCCAAAATTCATGACTTCAGATATTGTTGTTTTTGCGTGCCCTGTTTATTTTGATAATATTCCTGCCTTAATGAAAAATTTTATAGAACGGCTTGCTCCTGTTCTTTTGCCGCACTTTGAAGAAGATGAAAACGGAGAATACAGACATGCAAAACGTTATAAGAAATACCCTAAATTTGCTGTAATCTCCAATGCAGGCTTGCCTGGCCAGACTAATTTTGAGGTTGAAAGAGTTTTTTTCAGAAGACTTGCAAGGGCTTTCCATACTGAGCTCATTGCTGAAATTTATAGGGGCGAAGGAGAGATTTTCAGGGGAAAGAACAATCTTATGCTAAAACCTTTACTTGGAAAATACAAAAAACTACTCAGGGCTGCAGGAAAAGAGATAGTTGAAACCCAGAAGCTTTCGGAAAAAACCATTGAAGAACTCGAAAAACCAATTGTCCCTCCAAGCCTGTACATAATCTTCGGAAATGAAGAGTGGGAGCGGCTTATGAAACAATAAGTTAGTGTGTTTTAGTTCTTTTTCTTTTAGATTTTATTTCAAATCATATTTTATTACAATGGGAGCGCAGAGGATCACGAATACCCCATCCTTTAGGGTGGGGTAGCCGTCCGCAATTTGATTTAATGTCTTATTTTATATTGTAGATAACCTGTTTTATCTTTTAACCTACATTCATAACAAAACCGTGCAGTCTAACAAGGTCTTTAAGATATAATCTAGATATTTAGACTGTATATAAATATTTATTCAAAAAAATAAAAAATGGAAGAAGTTGGAAGCAAGCCTTATTATTCGTTTTCAAGGCTACCTTCAACCAGGTCTTCGAGGTTATGTTCCATATATGGGGCATTACTCCTGTTAATAAGTTCCTGGCAAACTTCAGCTGGATCTCCTTCCATAACAAGGCTTCCATTTTCTATTAGTACGGCTCTATGGGCAACTTCCCGAACGAAATCCATATGATGACTTACAAGCACAATAGTTGTGCCGAACCTTTCATTAATTCTTTTTAAGGAATTTGTAACATCTCTGAGAGTAACCGGGTCAAGGTCTCCGAAAGGCTCGTCAAGCATAAGATATTCAGGGGAGGTTGCAAGGCTCAGGGCAATAAAAGCCCGGACGTGTTCGCCTCCACTAATCTGGTAAGGAGTCTTATCGAGCACTTCCATTGGAAGATCAAGGGCTTCAAATACAGGTTTTGCGTATTCATCGACATCAGTTGACGGGATTGATGGGAAAAGCTCAAAATAAATTGTATCACTCAGGTTTAGCTCTCGAAGTGCAATTGTTTTTTCCTCTTCCGGCATATCCGGGAGTCTGTATATTGTATCAAGGGTCTCATCTGAAAGCCCAATTTCCTTGGCTTTGTTTTTAGCATACTCGATTGCGCCCTTCTTTTTAATGCTTAACCTGAATCGAATTTGCTCTCTGACAGTGGAATTTACGGACATAGAGAACTCCTGATTCATTATACTCATAATCCTTCGGAGTTCCATTCGTTTGGGACTGTATTCAGTAACATCAACCCACTCGCCATTACAAAGATATTCCACAGTTCCGCTTTTAGGTTTGATAAGCCCTTCCATAAGTTTCATGATGGTTGTTTTTCCAGCTCCTGAAGATCCAATGAAAGCCAAAATTTCCCCTCTGTATACATCAAGAGAGAAATCTTTGATATTCAGGACTTCTCCCATCCTGATAAGGGAATAACGTTTTGAAATTCCCCTTACTTTGATACAAACCTCTTTTTCTCCGGGTTTTGCCAGCTGCTCCTTTGGTTTCATATCTTTGAGGAAATTTTTAAGTACCCAGGAAGGTTCTCCTTCAGCCACAATTTTTCCATTTTCAAGGAAAATTAATCTATCAGCAAGGTAAGCATGAATTTCCGGAAGATGGGATACAACAATAATTGAAATATTCAATTTTTCTCTCAGGTTCTTTATGACATCAAGGATTTCCTGCTTTGTATCCGGCCCTGTCATTGTAACTGGCTCATCAAGAAGAAGCACCCTGGGTTTTGCAGCAAGCTGCCTGGCAATTATGAGCCTTTGTTTTTCTCCTCCACTGAGAAGATTGGTAGAATGAAGCGCTTTATGTTCAAGGCCTACAAGTTTAAGATACTCCATTGATTGTTCAAAAAGCTCATCATATTCTTGATGTTCATTATGTGGGATGGTTTCATGCCCTGCCCTGAGATAGTTTAATTTTCTTATCACATTCTCAATTGCAGGTCCATTCCAGAGTCCGAAGTTCCGCTGAAGATGTATTGCTGTGGCACTTTTAAGGAATTTTTCTCCTTCAATCCCTGAATCCGGAGTTATTATTTTTCCATCCACCTCTATAGTACCTTCTTGAAAAGGTTCAACTCCTCTGAGGATGCGAAGTAAAGTTGATTTGCCACTTCCGCTTCGGCCTGTGATTCCTAGGATCTCTCCTTCTTTCAGTGTAAGATTGATGTGATCTAGCACTCTTATTTTTTCAGAATGAACTTCATATTCTTTTACCAAATTGGAAACTCTGAGCACAATTATACCTCTTATTATTGGTCGCAAGTACGCGTCAGATCTGGTAAAACTTCTATTGCATTTCTTTTATTATTGGTAAAAACCAATTGTAATTCCAGCCTGACACCGGAAAATTATAATCTTAATTATATTGGAGTAATACTGGAGTAAATTTCAGGTATTGTAAACGCCAATTATTACCTCTATAACTATTTATTATAATCGGCTGCCTGTAAATCAATAAAATTCGTTTAATATTGAATCTAGTCAATAAACAGTTTAAATAAAGTTTGAAAATTTTTGAAATAATTAAAGTTTAAAATTTTCAAATAATTCAGGATTAGTTGGAAAAAACTTCTGAAGTGAAAAGTCCCTTTTATTCCAAAGTAATAATTTTTTTCCGTTTTGACCTTGATTTTCAAGTACAATTATTTCTTTCTTTAATCAGGTAGACTATAATGTAAATATGATCTAAAGTTACATTCAAAACTTATTATCCAAAACCTGTTATCCAAAACTTATTATTCAAAATCTGTATTCAGAAGAGGCGTATAAAAATAAATTCAAAAAGGTCAGGTACGGATTAAAATATCTTAATTAAATGAATTTTTCGCAATTTTAATCAGTATTTAAAGCAGGGAGCACTTCTGGAAATTTTATTAAGTACATAGTAAGAAGAACTTACTCTGTTATTAGGGCTCATCTTTTTATTGCTGCTACTAGTTCAGCTACCTTTGAAGTAACATCACTGACCTCTTCGACGATCGTGCCTGTAACAATCATATCAGCACCTGCAGAAGCACAGAGTTTTGCCATTTCTGCATTTCTGATCCCGCCTCCGACTATAAGTTTGTTTTCTCCAAGGACCTGCTTAACAGCACCTATCATTTCGGGATTGACAGGAGTATCAGCGCCAGAACCAGCTTCCAGGTACGTATAATGCATACCCAGGTATTTCCCTGCAAGAGCATAAGCGACTGCTATTTCAGGTTTTTTTCTGGGAATTAGTTTTGCATCTCCTACCCATCCTACGGTTCCTCCGGGCTCAACTATTATATACGCCATGGAGATAGGTTCAATCTGGCTCCTGTACACTAGAGGAGCTCCAAGAACCTGATTGGTAACTACATATCCTATATCTCGGGAATTCAGGAGACTCATGAAAAATACGGCATCTGCATATCGGCTAAGCCCTGCTGAACTTCCCGGAAAAAGAATTGTCGGAACAGCCACCTTTTCTTTTATCTTTATTACAGTTTCGTCAAGCAGGATTCCTGATGCGCCTGTAGAACCCCCTATCATGATAGCATCTGTACCGCCTTTAACTGCTGCAAGAGCAATTTCAGCAGCTTTTTCAGGCGTCTGGGATGCCGGATCTATGAGGGTAAGATGAACTTTTCCTTCTTTATTAATAATTTCCTGAAGGTGTGCTT
>JBNAKO010000283.1:0-34057 GCA_049706495.1 Methanosarcina sp.
CATATCGAGACTTCCGAAGTCCCGGACAATACTATAGTAGAAGTTTATAAATCCGGATACATGCTGGACTCAAAGGTTGTCAGACCGGCTCTGGTTTCTGTAGCCAGAAATCCTGAGGAATAAAAATAGTAAAGTTCTGGAAATAAAATTCTTAATGCAAGTTTTAAGAACAGGAAACTTCTTAAAGATAAGTTTCTTCAAACTTCCAGGCAATATGGTTCATGGAGCCGTAGTTAGAAAAACTGCTTAAAAATTGAATTATTATTTGCCCGGAAACCGGTACAAATCTGTATATCATAAATTACATATAATATATTACAAGCATAACCAAATAAGTTAATAATATTACTAATTTAACTGATTTAAATAATTTAATAAATAAAAAAGCTACTCCGTGTAGCTAACGAATAATAGCTTATTCATCTACTCAAATAATTTATTAAATTATCTAAATAATTATATAGTTTAGTAAAGTATTAATAGTGAGGACATAACATGGCAAAAATCTTAGGTATTGACCTTGGTACTACCAATTCATGCATGGCAGTTATGGAAGGTGGGGAAGCTGTCGTGATCCCTAATGCCGAGGGAGCAAGGACAACTCCATCAGTTGTAGGATTTTCCAAGAAAGGGGAGAAACTTGTAGGGCAGGTAGCAAAAAGACAGGCTATCTCAAATCCCGAAAACACTGTTTACTCTATTAAAAGGCACATGGGAGACGCCAATTATAGAGTAACCTTACAGGGAAAGCAATACAGCCCGCAGGAAATTTCAGCAATGATTCTCCAGAAGCTCAAATCAGACGCTGAAGCTTACCTTGGAGAAAAAATCACTCAGGCTGTCATAACAGTACCTGCATATTTCAATGACTCCCAGAGACAGGCTACAAAGGATGCAGGAACAATTGCAGGGCTTGATGTTTTAAGAATTATCAACGAGCCAACTGCCGCATCCCTGGCTTATGGGCTTGACAAAGGAGACGTCGAACAGACAATTCTTGTTTATGATCTTGGAGGCGGAACTTTCGATGTATCCGTTCTTGAACTCGGAGGCGGAGTCTTTGAGGTAAAGTCCACAAGCGGAGATACTCACCTCGGAGGAGACGACTTCGACCAGAGAATTGTAAATTATCTGCTTGCCGAATTCAGGAAAAATGAAGGAATTGACCTCTCCAAAGACAAGGCTGTGCTCCAGCGCTTAACTGATGCTGCAGAGAAAGCCAAAATTGAACTCTCTGGAGTAGCAGTTACCAACGTCAACCTTCCTTTCCTTACGGTTGGAGCTGATGGGGAACCAAAGCACCTTGATATTGATCTGACAAGAGCCCAGTTCCAGAAAATGACTGAGGATCTTCTTGAAAAGACCCTTGTGTCCATGCGCCAGGCTCTCAGTGATGCAAAACTTACTCCGAATGACCTTAACAAAGTTATTCTTGTGGGCGGAGCTACAAGAATGCCTGCAGTAGTCGAACTTGTAGAAAACTTCACAGGCAAAAAGCCTTACAAGAATATTAACCCTGACGAAGCCGTTGCAATCGGAGCAGCTATTCAGGCCGGAGTTCTCGGAGGCGAAGTTAAAGATATCCTTCTGCTTGATGTCATTCCTCTAACTCTCGGCATAGAAACTCTCGGAGGCATAGCAACTCCTTTGATCCAGAGGAACACTACTATTCCTACCAAGAAGAGCCAGATTTTCTCAACTGCAGCCGATAACCAGCCTTCAGTGGAAATCCATGTGCTGCAGGGAGAAAGAGGAATTGCTTCCGAAAACAAGACTCTTGGCCGCTTTACCCTTGATGGGATTCCCCCGGCTCCAAGAGGCATCCCGCAGATTGAAGTCACTTTTGACATTGATGCAAACGGGATTCTGCATGTAAGTGCAAAAGACCTCGGGACCCGTAAGGAGCAGTCCATCTCCATCCAGAAACCAGGCGGACTTACAGACGCTGAAATCGAGCGCATGGTCAAAGACGCAGAACTGCACGCCGAAGAAGACAGAAAGCGCAAAGAAGAAGTCGAGACCAGAAACAATGCCGAAGCCCTGATCAATGCTGCAGAAAAGACTTTGAAGGATGCCGCAGATGTAGCTACAGAGGATCAGAAATCAAAAGTAAATGCTGCAATTGCTGACCTGAAGCAGGCCCTTGAAGGCAAGGATGCAGAAGCAATTAAAGCAAAAACCGAGGCTCTTCAGGAAGCTGTATATCCAATTTCCACAGCCCTTTACCAGAGAGCCCAGCAAGCTCAACAGGCTGCAGGTGGAGAAGCAGAAGGAACTGCAGACGCCAGAGGGCCTGATGAGACAGTCGTTGACGCTGACTACGAAGTAGTTGATGATGAAAAACGTAAATAAATAAGAAATAATCAAGAATAATTAAGAGATCTGGAAATTTTCAGGTCTTAGCGGAACCCTAAAAAGGGTTCCGATTTGTTAATTTTTTTAAAATAACAGGGAATCCTGATGGCTACAACACGTGATTATTACGAAATTCTCGGACTGTCTAAAGACGCCTCAGCCGATGATATAAAAAAAACCTATAGAAAACTCGCGCTGAAGTACCATCCTGACAGGAATAAAGAAGCCGGGGCTGAGGAAAAGTTTAAAGAGATCTCAGAAGCTTATGCTGTTCTTTCCGATTCTGAGAAACGCTCTCAATATGACCGCTTCGGACATGCCGGAATTGATGGACAGTACAGTGCTGAAGACATTTTCAGGGGCGCGGATTTCAGCGGTTTTGGCGATATCTTCGAGATGTTTTTTGGTGGAGGAAGCCGGAGAGGGCCTATGGGGCCAAGGAGAGGATCCGATCTCCAGTATGACCTTTATATTACCTTTGAGGAAGCAGCCTTTGGAGTCCATAAGGATATTGATATTCCCAGAACTGAGAGATGTTCAACCTGTTCAGGGACAGGCGCTAAACCCGGAACAAGCCCTAAAAGATGTCCGACATGCGGCGGCACAGGGCAGATACGAACCACCCGATCTGGCCTTGGTATGCAGTTTGTGAGCACTACCACGTGCACTACCTGTCACGGTAGGGGCCAGATTATTGAAGATCCGTGTTCAACCTGCAGTGGCACAGGTAGAGTCCGAAACAGGAGAAAAATTACGGTTAATATTCCTGCCGGAGCAGATTCAGGCATGACCCTGAGACTTAGTGGAGAAGGAGATTCTGGAGAACCAGGCGCGCCCTCAGGAGATCTTTATGTCGTCATGCACGTGATGGACCATAAGTATTTCAAAAGAGTAGACTACGATGTGATTTCCGAGCTTCCTATCTCTTTTTCCCAGGCTGCGCTCGGAGCAGATGTTATGGTTGATACCCTGTACGGGAAAGTTAAAATGAATATTCCTGCAGGAACCCAGACTCATTCCGTATTCAGGCTTAAAGAAAAAGGAATTCAATACCTGCACGGCCACAGAAAAGGGGACCAGCTCGTAAGAGTAATTATCAATACTCCAACAAAGCTTTCTCATGAGCAGAAGGAACTCCTTCGTCAGTTTGAAGACCTTAGCAGAAACAGGGGTTCAGATGGGAATGAAAGAGATAAAAACGAGAAACTAAAAGATAAGCACAAGAAAAGCAAGGGAATCTTTGAGAAAGTAAAGGATGCATTTGAAGGCTGAATGTAAAATTTATTCTACATTCAATAAGTTATTCTTTATATTATTTTTGTTTATCTTTTATCTTATTTTTTTGTTTTTCAATCTATTATTATTATTATTATTATTATTATTATTATTATTATTATTATTATTATTATTATTATTATAAGCCTGATTTTTTATTGATTTTATATTTTCTTTTTTATTCTATTCTTGTTTTTGATTGAGAGCTCTTTTTACTGAATATACAGCTTTACTTTATCTTTGTCTATTTTTTACTCTAATTTTTTCTTATTTTTGTTCTTTTTTATTATAATGGGAACCCAGAGATTCAATAATACCTCATCCTTTTAGGTGGGGTTGCAGTACTCAATTTGATTTTTACTTTACTTTTTCTTAATTTTGAATTCTTATTCTCATTTCCTTTATTTTAAAACAGATCAGTTAAGCTTTATAATAAGGACAGGTATACAGATTTCAACATATATGGAAAAGAAAAAAAGGATTGTAAATACTCTATCTCTAAATGAACAAAGATCCGGATAAACTTTTAGATACGATAAAATTATCAAAAGAAACCTTAATTTATATTTAAGCAAGTTAAAAAAAATCCAAGTTTAAGAATTATTCGTATAAAATGCTCATATAAAAGTTAAATTGAAAAGGGGCCTAAGTAGCCATTTTTATATGGCTTTTATAATTTTGATTGTGGAAGAACTCTTCCGAGAAATCTGATTTCGAAAAGCCTCGAAAAATTTTGAAAAACCTTGGAAGCAGGTGTATTTTTATGGATCATAGAGCAGTTTTTAATGCTTTAGGAAAAATTCTTTTCCTGCTTGCGTTTACAATGCTTGTCCCTCTGTTAGTAGCTTTGTATTACAGGGAACCCGTAGAGCCTTTCGTTAGTTCTTTCCTGGTTACTCTTATTGCAAGCATATTACTTATGTTTAATAAAGGCAGGGGCGATTGGCAGCAAAAAGAAGCGCTTGCAATTGTTGCTTTAGGCTGGCTTGCAGCAGCTATTTTTGGGGCAATTCCTTTTCTTTTTGAAAATATCTCTTTTCTTGATGCGGTTTTTGAGACGATGTCCGGTTTTACATCAACAGGCTCTTCGATTCTGACTGATATTGAAATTCATTCCAGAAGCCTGCTTTTCTGGCGTTCTTTTACTGCCTGGCTTGGAGGCATGGGAATTATCGTGCTTTTCATTGCAATTCTGCCCAAACTCGGGGTTGGAGGGAGGCAACTTTTCAGGGCAGAAGCTCCGGGGCCGACTGAAGACAAACTAAGGCCAAGGATCCGCGAAACAGCAAAAATTCTCTGGAAGCTCTATATAGTGATTTCTGCCCTTGAGGTTGTGGCTCTGATGCTTGCAGGGCTTTCACTGTATGATGCCTTAAATCACACATTTACCTGTATGGCCTGTGCGGGATTTTCAACTTATAACGCAGGAATAGAAGCTTTTAACAGCCCTCTGGTTGAATTCATTTTCACATTTTTTATGTTTGTTGCAGGAGCTAACTTTGCTCTCTATTACAGGGCTATTCATAAAAAGAATATAGGATTGCTTTTCCAGGATGAAGAATTCCGAGCCTATTCCTATTTACTGCTCGGTTTTACAGGTTTGCTTATCTTGATGCTTTACAAAGATATGGAATACTCTTTTTTTAATTCCTTCAGGTACGCTATATTTCATATCACGTCTATTATGACTGCAACCGGCTATGCCTCAATTGATTTTAACCTGTGGAAAGATTCAGCGAAAGTCCTTGTGCTCGCAGTTATGTTTATCGGAGGATGTGCAGGTTCCACAGGTGGAGGGATGAAAGTAGTTCGTTTCTTATTGACGCTGAAGTATGCAAGAAGAGAGCTCTTTAAATTTCTTCATCCAAGGCTTGTAAGACCTATCAGGTTTAATAATAAACCAGTACCTGATGATATTATGCAGGCGATTCTCTCTTTTGTTGTACTTTATGTAGGGGTTTTTGTAATCGGAGCCTTGCTTTTAACCCTTCTTGGAGTCGATCTTATCAGTTCGGTCACAGCTTCCATAACTACCCTTGGAAATATAGGTCCGGGTTTCAATATTGTTGGGCCTATGGCAAACTTTGAATCGATTCCTCCGCTAGGGAAAGTTATTCTTATAAACAACATGTGGGTCGGCAGGCTTGAAGTTTATACCGTGCTTGTCCTTTTTACAAGCGATTTCTGGCATTCTTAAAAATTGAAATTATGTAAAGTTAAAAAAGGTTATTTCTTTAAATTCCAAATTTTATTCTTTTCATATGATAAGTTTTCAATGCTTGTAACTTTAAATTACTTTGTCTTTAAGTATCTGCTGAATAATATTATTTTTTTTCATTGACTCAAAAAGTTGCAGTTTTTGCTGGTATAAATTGCTTAATACACCTAACGAATGCCGGCATTTCTGAAATGCTCTACAGATTTAAATTTATTTAGGTAAGAGAAAACTTTTATATACCCCAGTCACCCTACGTTTTCCGTTTGTCACTTGTTAAAAAAGTCTGTTTCGAATTAACAGAACAGTCGTGAACCTAATGATAACACGAGATATAACCGTGGATGGTTTAATGCTCATCCTGTTTTTGGTGATCGTCACCGGGATAGCGTTACCTTTTAGCAACTTTTTCTCCCGGGTTTTCTCTGGAGAGCTGTCCAGAGGGATTCCGGGTCATATTGAAAAGGCAATATATGGACTGATCAATACAGATCCTGATAGAGAATACGGATGGAAGGGCTATGCCCGAGATATGCTTGTTTTCAATTGTATAGGTTTTGTAACTCTTTTTATACTGCTTCTTCTTCAGGGTTTTCTCCCTCTCAACCCACAAAATTTCGGGGCTTTTGATCTCTATGTTGCACTGAATACTGCTATCAGTTTTGTTACCAATACAAACTGGCAGGTCTACAGTGGTGAGACATCCGCAAGCTATTTTACACAAATGACAGGTTTTACGGTTCAGAACTTTCTTTCCTCTGCAACAGGTATTTGCATAGCTATTGCAGTGATGCGAGGAGTAATCCGTCAGTCTACCGATAGAATAGGTAATTTCTGGGTAGATATGACACGCTGTACCCTTTACATTCTTCTTCCGATAGCTTTCATTTTCGCCCTAATTCTAGCTTCTCAGGGTGTTATCCAGAATCTTGACCCGTATGTTCAGGCTACAGGGTACGGCTCAACAGGGCAGCAAACAATTGCAATGGGACCGGTAGCTTCCCAGGAAGCAATAAAAGAGCTCGGCACTAACGGAGGAGGATTTTTCAATGCAAACTCTGCACACCCCTATGAAAATCCAACACCTCTGACCAACCTGATAGAAGTTTTTCTTATTCTCCTTATACCCGTAACCCTGCCGCTTGTCTTTGGAAGAATGACCGGTAAGATGAGGGACGGGTGGGTGATATACACAGTTATGCTAATCTTATTCTTATCTGGATTCGTTATGCTCTACGCTTCTGAGCTTGCAGGTAATCCCCTGGTAAAAGAACTAGGCATTTCTGGAATATCTATGGAAGGAAAAGAAGTCAGGTTCGGGCTCTGGGGATCATCGATCTTTTCCCTATCTACTACAGCGACTTCCTGTGGGGCAGTTAATTCGATGCATGATTCCTTGACTCCTCTTGGGGGCCTGGTACCTATGTTCATGATTCTTCTCGGAGAGGTCGCTTTTGGAGGAGTAGGGTCCGGGTTTTACACAATAATAGGATTTGTAGTGCTTGCGGTTTTCATTGCAGGATTAATGATCGGAAGAACCCCTGAATATCTCGGAAAAAAGATAGAGGTAGTAGAAATGAGAGCTGCTGTCATAACAGTTCTGATACCTGGAGTCCTTGTTCTCCTGCTTTCGAGTATTGCCCTGGTTCTACCTAATGTTGCGGATTTAATGAAAAATCCTGGTGCGCACGGCCTTTCTGAACTGATATACGCCTTAGCTTCTATGTCTAACAATAACGGCAGTTCCTTTGCTGGGTTTGATGCATCAAATACTTTCTATACACTGATAGGTGCTTTAGCGATGGCTATGGGCAGGTTCATTCCGGCGGTCGCAATGCTGGCAATGGCAGGATCGCTAGCCCAGAAGAAAAAAGTTCCGCCCAGCTCAGGGACTCTTCCCACCACCTCCATTACATTTTCTATCTGGACAATCCTGGTAATCCTGATTATCGGTGCTCTCACATTTTTCCCTCTCTTTGCAATGGGGCCTATAGTCGAACATCTCACCATGACAGGAGGGATCTGAAACTATGCCAAGAAAACGATATCCCAGTTTAGGCGTTTTTGAATCAAAACTTCTTCGTGAAGCCTTAATCAGTGCAGTGCTCAAACTGAATCTGCGTCAGCAGGTTGGAAACCCGGTTATGTTGCTGGTAGAAATAGGGGGTACCCTGACAACCATTAGTTTTGTTATCAGTGTTTTTTCTTCTACCACGGTTAGGGTATCTTTCTTCACAGGTTTTGTTTCCTTCTGGCTCTGGCTAACAGTGCTCTTTTCCAACTTTGCAGAATCTTTATCTGAAGGTCGTGGAAAAGCAAGGGCAGCATCTCTTCGCCAATCAAGAACCAGCGTTCCGGCCCGAAAGCTCAAAACAGAATCGTTTGATGCTTCTGCAGTCGAGATATCTTCCTCTGATCTCCGGAAAGGTGATCTTGTCCTGGTAAAGGCAAACGAAGTAATTCCTGGGGATGGGGAAGTTGCGAAAGGAGCTGCCCTGGTCAATGAAGCCGCAATAACGGGAGAATCAGCCCCAGTTGTGCGTGAATCAGGAGGGGACCGAAGTGCTGTTACCGGCGGGACTACAGTTATTGCAAATGAGATAATTATCCGAATAACTACCGATCCGGGGCAAACTTTCCTGGACCGTATGATTTCAATGGTAGAAGGGGCTGAGCGGCGCAAAACCCCTAACGAAATAGCTCTTGAAGTTTTGCTCATTGCACTTACAGGCGTATTTCTCGCCGTTGTTATCAGCACTTACTCGGTCTCTGCATACAGTGCAGCTTCAAGCGGAAGAGGATCTCCTGCCAGTCTTACAGTCTTGGTTGCGCTTTTCGTTTGTTTGGCCCCCACAACCATTGCAGCCCTGCTACCGGCAATCGGAATAGCTGGAATGGACCGTTTATTCCGGTTAAACGTCATTGCGCTTTCGGGAAGGGCAATAGAGGCTGCAGGAGACGTAAATGTTTTATTGCTGGACAAAACAGGTACGATTACTTTGGGTAACCGGCAGGCAGCCGAATTTTTGCCAGTAGAAAACCAGTCAGTTGATAATCTTATGGAGGCTGCATTGCTTTCATCTTTTGCAGACGATACTCCTGAAGGCAAAAGCATCCTCACTCTGATTCAGGAAAAAACAGGAAAAACTCCAGTTTCTTCGGAAAACGTCACCTTCATCCCCTTCTCTGCTGCAACCCGGGTCAGCGGCGCACAATGCGGAGAAATAACTTATCTAAAAGGTGCCTCGGATGCGATAATAAAAGCTGTTCTGGAACAGGGAGGGGTAGTTCCTCCGGATCTGAAGCCGAAAGTAAATGGAGTCGCGTCTGCAGGTGGGACTCCCCTTGTAGTAGCTCGCAATGAAACAATTCTTGGCGTTATATTCCTCAAAGATATTTTAAAAACGGGCATTAGAGAAAGGTTTGCGGATCTGCGCAGGATAGGAATTAAGACAATTATGATTACAGGCGATAATCATCTCACCGCTGCCACTATTGCAGCAGAAGCCGGAGTTGATGATTACCTGGCAGAAGCAAAACCTGACGATAAGCTCAGAATGATCAGGGAATATCAGAATGAAGGGTACATGGTTGCCATGACCGGAGACGGAACAAATGATGCTCCTGCTCTTGCTCAATCTGATGTAGCCGTGGCGATGAATAATGGCACACAGCCTGCAAGAGAGGCTGCAAATATAATTGATCTGGACAGTGATCCGACAAAACTGCTGGATATAGTTGAGATTGGCAAGCAAATCCTGATGACTCGCGGGGCTCTGACAACTTTTTCTATTGCTAATGATATTGCCAAGTATTTCGCTATTATTCCTGCTGCCTTGATAGGGATCTATCCACAGCTTGAAATGCTGAATATAATGGGTCTTGCAACCCCCCAGTCTGCCATTCTTTCGGCAGTAATCTTCAATGCTCTGGTAATCCCAATGCTGATTCCACTTGCGCTCGCCGGGGTAAAGTTCAAGACTATGCCGGCATCGAAACTCTTTGCCTATAACCTGACCATCTTTGGGCTTGGGGGAGTAATCGCTCCGTTTATTGGAATTAAGATAATTGATCTTGTACTGGCCGGATTACTGCATATCTAAGGAGGTACTGGTATGACATCTCTTAAAAAAGCCATCTTACTGTTCACAGTTTTATTCATTATTACAGGGTTTATTTATCCCATGACAGTGACACTTGTTACCGTACTCTTTTTTCCAAATCAAGCTTATGGAAGTCTTATTGTAGATGATGAGGGCCAGGTTATCGGCTCAACGCTCATTGGCCAAAATTTCACTGCACCTCAGTACTTCCAGAGCAGGCCCTCAGCTAGTGGATATAATGCAATCTCTTCTGGAGGTTCAAACCTGGGTCCGACAAATCCTATTCTTCTGGAGCTTATTGATAACCAAACAAATGCATTCCGAAAAACCGGAATTTCCGGTCCGGTACCTTCGGATCTTGTTACGGCTTCTGCTAGCGGGCTTGACCCGCATATCAGTTTAGAATCCGCACTGATACAGGTGTCTGTTGTCGCAGAGGCTCGAAATCTTCCTGAAGAAAAACTCAAAGCACTCGTGCTTGAGGAATCTGTCAATTCCCCATTCACCGGAGCGTATGTTAATGTACTTTCTCTCAACAGGAAGCTTGACGAAATAAATTAGTCTAATAAATGAGGGGATTATGGAACGCGATCGTTATGATGAGGCGGAAGGCAGGCCAAAAGCTGAAGACTTACTCTTTATTGCTCGCCGTGATGAGAAAAAAGCAAATGAAGGTATGTTGACAATTTACCTGGGCTACGCTGCAGGTGTTGGGAAAACATATTCCATGCTTGAAGACGCCCTTCAGCGGCAGCGGGAAGGAAAAGATGTTGTAATCGGCTACATAGAAACTCATGAAAGACCTGAGACTAATGCCCTGGCAAGGAATTTTGAGGCCATACCTACAGTTTCCATTAAACACCAGAACCTCACTCTTAGGGAGATAGATCTCGATGCAGTTATCCAGTGTCACCCCCAGATCGTCCTGGTCGATGAATTAGCTCATACCAACGCCCCAGGCAGTAGACATGTGAAGCGGTATCAGGATATTGAAGAACTTCTGCAAGCAGGAATCTCAGTTTACACAACTGTTAATATTCAGCATATCGAGAGCCAGAACGATGCTGTTGCCCAGATCACTGGTATCAGAGTCTCGGAGACTGTGCCTGATACTTTTTTTTCTGATGCCGATGAGGTTCGATTAATAGACATTACCCCGGAAGAACTGAATATTCGTCTCAAAGCCGGAAAAGTCTATGTAAAAGATATGGCTGAAGCCGCTGTCCAGCGTTTCTTCAGAACCGGAAACCTTCTTGCCCTCCGCCAGCTTGCTCTCCGATATATGGCTGGATACACCGATAAAAGAATGATAGGCTATATGAGGACAAGGGCTATCCCGGGTCCTTGGCCGGCGACGGAAAGACTTCTTGTTTCTATTCGCCCAGGGCCAACAGCCGAACATATGGTCAGGGCAGGATATAGGCTTGCAGCCAAATTCGATACCGATTTAATTGTATTTTCGGTTGATGTCGGTGATGATAGAGCTCTATCTTCTCAGGAACGTGCCTGGCTCAATGAAGCTATGGAAACAGGCCGACGCTTGGGAGGAAAAATAATACGTTATCGTGGAAACGATGTAGCTGAAGAGATTTTACGCTACTCCAGGCGAAACAATGTTAGCATGATTATGCTTGGAAAACCACATGGTCTGGATATAATTTCCTCTCCTGTGTATAGAGTCATAAGACAGTCACATGGCATTGATGTCCATCTGTACGAGCCTAAAGGGAATAGTGCTCACATACCCCTTAAACGACAAATCCCCCTTTATTTCACAGCAGAATATATAATTAGTATCATCCTGGTTATAGCGATAGCAGGTGTCAATCTCATTCTTCGAAAAGTTGTTGGGTCCTCAAATCTACTGATAATTCAGCTCTTTCCAGTCATTGTGTCTGCACTCTTTTTTAGACGTAGAGTGGCTTTATTCACGGCATTTGTAAGTATTCTTATCTTCGATATCCTGTTTGTTAAGCCTTACTATACAATTACTGTTCAGGACTGGGAATACTTTATCGCTTTTGTAGGATACGTTACTATTGCTCTTATAATCAGTAATCTTGCCACTCGTCTCCGTCATCTTCTGCCCCAAATCTGGCAAAGCGAAGTTGAAGTAGAGGCAACATCGGGTCTTTCACGCGGACTTGTAGAGGCAAAAACGCAGCAAGAAGTTTTTGATATCCTGGCCGATCAAATGCATAATTTTGCGTCAGGTAACTTTGCGGTATTCACACCAAACCCTTTCGAGCTCCAGATCGCGGCAGGAGATTCTACTTACCCTCTTAATGATAAAGAAAGAGCCATTGCTCAATGGACATATGAACATGGTCAGATAGCCGGTTATGGAACAGATAATCTTCCTGCAGGAAAGGGATATTATGTTCCCCTCAAGACTCACAGGATGATTTTTGGGGTTATGGCATTTGCCTTTAATAAACCTGAAGAGGTTCTAATTCCAGAGAATAAAGAAATCTTTGAAACAATGGCATTCCTTGGGGCTCTTACACTTGAACGCTTATAATCTAAGATTATACTAAAAATTTGAGTTTCATTTCGTTTCGTTTTTTAAGTTTTCTTTTATTATATCTTTAATATTTTTAGCATTAATCAGAGAAATTGGTCCAGTGCATAAAGAATATTTTGTTAAATAGCTCGTTAAGTATCCTTTTCCCAAAGATTACTTAAGTAAATAGATCAATCTATCTGCAAAAAATCCGCAACCAAACTTTTTTTCAGGGAATTTTATGAGAGCAGTAGTCATAGGCGCAGGTGAAGTTGGATATCATATTGCAAAGTTCCTTTCCCAGACACATGATGTAATCGTGGTCGAAAAAGAGGAAAAAGCTGCAAGAAGAGCTGATGAACTTGATGTCCAGGTACTGGAAGGAAACGGGGCAAATGCCGATATTCTTACTAATATTCTGCAAGATGTTGATATTCTGGTTGCGGTCACAGGTGTCGATGAAGTTAATATTGTGGCCTGTATGACTGCAAAGTTAATTATAAGATCTCATCCTGGCTGGAGAGAAACAAAAACGATTGCAAGGGTGAGTAATCCTGATTATATTGATGTACCTGTAACTTCAAGGGCGCAGGTCGGGGTTGATATTATGATCTGCCCAGAGCTTGCTCTTGCTTCTGAGGTTGCCGAGGTACTTTCAAGCCCTTCTGCAATAGACTCGGAAATCTTTGCAGGCGGGAAAGTTCAGATGATGGAGTTTGCAATTCACCCTGACAGCAAACTTGTGGGCAAGCAGATAAAAGACATCGGATTTAACGGGTGCTGTATTGTCAGTGCCATTTTTAGAAAGGATGAGATCGTAATCCCTCGTGGGAGTGATGTTGTTAAAGCCAACGATCATATGGTAGTCGTGGGCAAGCCAAAAGCTATGGAAAATCTGGATTATATGTTTGGAAAAGCGGGCCCGCACAGAATCAGGATTTTACTTATTGGCTGCGGAATTGTTGGCTTTTATCTGGCCAAGATAATTGATCAGGACAGGAATTCGGATCTCAAGATTATTGAATACAGAAAAAGCCGCTGTATAGAAGTTGCCGATATGCTTGAAAACGCCCTTATTCTTAATGGGGACGGCACGGATGTTAGCCTCCTCAGAGAAGAAAATATTGAGAATATGGATGTCGTTATTGCAGTTACGGACAATGATGAGAAAAACCTGCTCTGTTCTCTTCTGGCAAAACAAATGGGGGCAAGAAAAGTAATAGCAAGAGCTGACCGTTCGGATTATGTGCCTCTCTTTGAAATGGTTGGAATAGATATGGCAGTCAGTCCAAGAGAAGCCACTGTAAACGAGGTGCTAAAACTTACAATGGGGAAGGGTATCCAGACCCTTGCTACAATCGAAGGCGAAAAAGCGGAAATTATCGAATACAATGCATCAAGGAATTCGAAAATAGTAGGAAAACCCCTTGAAAAAGTTAAATTCCCTCAAGGCTCAATAGTCAGTATGGTAGTCCGTAATGAGGATGCTATTATTCCCAAAGGAGATTTTATAACAAAAGAAGGAGATCGTGTAATTGTTTTTGCGTTATCTTCTGTCATCTCGGCTGTTGAGAAACTTTTTAAATAATAACCAGATATAATTATTTAAATTAGTGCATCAGCTATGGGTTAAAGATTGTAGCAATAAACCGGGTTGTACAGGGGCTTTTATGAATTTTTATATTGTTTTATATGTACTTGGGGGTTTGCTCAGGCTTCTTGGTGGATTTATGACAGTCCCTTTAGGAGTTGCATATTATTATGAGGAAAGTTTAACCCCGTTTCTGGTCTCTATTCTAATTACTGCTCTTGCAGGCATTATTTTATATTTATATAAGACAGACGAAGATTGGTCACGCCAGGAAGGTTTTGCAATTGTTGCTTTTGGCTGGCTTTCTGCCGCTGTTTTTGGGGCAATTCCGTTTATAATGGTTGGAATTTCTCCTCTAAATGCGCTTTTTGAATCGATGTCCGGCTTTACAACAACAGGTTCAACGATTTTAACCGACATTGAAAGCTATCCTAAAGGAATTCTCTTCTGGAGAGGCCTTATTCAGTGGCTCGGAGGCATGGGAATCATTGTACTCTTCATTGCTATTTTACCCAAACTGGGGGTTGCAGGCCGTCAGCTCTTCAGAGCGGAAGCCCCAGGGCCAACTGAGGATAAACTAAAACCAAGGGTCAGGGAAACTGCAAAAATTCTCTGGGGAGTCTATTTTGTAATTTCTTTCCTACAAGTACTTGCACTTATGCTGGCAGGAGTCTCTCTTTATGACGCCCTCAACCATACTTTCACCACAATGGCCTGCGGGGGTTATTCCAATTATGCCCTCAGTGTCGGAGCTTTTAACAGCCCGCTTGTGGAATACATAATAACGCTTTTTACTTTCATTGCCGGAGCAAATTTCGCTCTTTATTACAGAGCAATTTATGTAGACAGAGACTTTCTCCTTAAAGATGAAGAGTTCCGCTTTTATACAGTACTTGTGCTTGCTGCAACTGCCCTTCTTACATTCCTGCTCTGGAGGGATATGAGTACAGGCATACTTGATTCCTTCAGACTTTCCATTTTCCAGATAGTAACTCTTATGACAAGTACAGGTTATGCAACAGCTGATTTTAATCTCTGGTCCGAATCTGCAAAAATGATCTTGATTATAGTTATGTTTATCGGGGCCTGTGCAGGTTCTACAGGTGGAGGGATTAAGGTTGTACGTATTCTTATTTTGCTCAAGCACAGCAGAAACGAATTGTTCAAGGCCCTTCATCCGAGAGCTGTAAAAAGTGTTAAATTCAATAATAAGACCGTACCTGACGAGATTATTGGTTCTATTGTTTCATTTACGGTTATCTATTTACTTATCTTTCTTTTAAGCGCTCTTATCCTTTCAGTTCTTGGAATGGATATTATCACTTCAGTTACCGCTTCTATTGCAACCCTGGGCAATATAGGCCCGGGCCTGAATGTGGTCGGCCCAATGGGCAGTTTTGATCCTATTCCTCCGCTCGGGAAATTGGTGCTTATCGCGAATATGTGGATAGGCAGGCTTGAAGTTTTCACTGTAATTCTGATTTTTACCCCTGCCTTCTGGAAAAAATAAACTTTAAAAATCCAGGTCTACCACTAAAATTTTTATTGAAACTTTACATTTGAATTTAGAAAATGTAAATCCTTTCTTGACTTCCTTGGCCTAGGCTTTTTTATTGTAAGATTTTCCTGTTAATTTTAATCATTTCCGATCTTTTTTGTTTATTTTCATATCTCTTTTTTATCCGGTTCAGGCAAACTCGGTGCAAATGAATAAAAGGATTTTATAAGGAAAAACCTGAGATTAGATATAAATAGATTGGAATAGGCTTGCAAAGGGCCTAAATGCTGGAAAAAGTTCGAAAAAACTGGAAAAATATCCTGAAAGGTTAGAATAAGTTAAAAAAAGTTAGTAAAGATTAAAAAGTCCAGAGAATTAAATATAAATATAAATTGAGAAGTAGAAAATACCTGGTTCAGGTATAATATTCTACTTTTACTAGTTCTTTTTATATTCTACTTTTTACTACTTCTTTTGCAGCGTCTTTGAAAAGTACCCTAAGGTCCCAGAGAAGTTTTTTATTGGCTTTAAAGAGGGCCTGAAGCAGGTCAATAAGGCTCATCGTCTCAAATTTTACATCTTTTAAAGAATGCGCAAGAGAATTCAGGTCTTCATCACTGAGGTTGATGAAACAGTTCTTTACTATAAGACTCATGTCTATATCATGGCCCAGAGTTGTTCTCCAGGGTTTTTCGTAAACTTCTTCAAGCTTTTCAAGAGAAACATCGCCTGAGGATATAGCTACGTAAGCAGCTTCTCCTGCAATTTTCCCTGCATTCATGGCATTAAGAATTCCGCCGCCTGTAATCGGATCTGACTGCCTTGCAGCATCCCCTATAAGCATTAGTCCATTGGTTGAAGTTTTCTCAATGCTTCCTGAAACCGGGACTCCTCCGTAAACCATTTCAACAATTCTGGCATCAGGAAACTTCTTTTCAATAAAAGCATTAAGATAGTCTACAGGTCTTGGTTTGAATTTTCCCATTTTGCTCCCAAGAATCCCTATTCCTACATTGGCTTTACCCTCTCCTTTAGGGAAAATCCAGATGTAGCCCCCCGGAGCAATTTCACTTCCTATATAAAATTCACAGTATTCCTGATTTACGTCTATCCCTGCAACAAGATATTGAACACAGGTCTCAATATCTATGGGTTTTAGCGAAGTATCGATGCCTGCCCATCGTCCTACTTTTGACTCAACCCCATCTGCGCCTATTACAATTTTAGCCCGAACATCATACTCTTTTCCAAGATGCATGAGCCTGGCCCCTTTAACGAAACCATTCTCAATTATAAGGTCACAGGCTCGAGTTTTTACTCTTACCTCTGCTCCTGTTTTTGCAGCTTCTTCTGCAAGGGCCCTGTCAAAGACTTTTCTCTCAAGGACATACCCGACTTCTCCCCCTGCAATTTCTTCTGACATTTCTATCTTGGTTCCGTCCGGAGAATAAATAAGGGAACCTTTAAGATCAGCGCAAATCCATTTTTTGTCGATTTTTATGTGTTGTTTAAGACATTCTTTGTTTACTCCCTCAGCACAACGGACAGGATCCCCTATTTCCTGGCGTTTTTCAATTAAAAGTACGTCAAGTCCTTTTTCTGCCGCAGTTTTTGCTGCAATAGATCCTGCGGGCCCGGCTCCAATAACTAAAACATCATAATTATCCTTCATTTGATTACCTCAATTGCTCCCACAGGACAAATGCGATCACATATTCCGCATGCAATGCACGTACTTTTATCTACTTCGACCCAGGTCTCTACAAGTTCAAGTGCTCCCTTAGGGCAGACTCCCACACAGGCACCACAATATCCACATTTATATCTATTTACATTGATGCTCACTAGCTCACCTGTAATTTTTAAGGCAAATAAGGTAATTCTGGCATGTAAGGCACTTTGATAAATTCTAGCAATTTAGGCAGATAATAACAATTATGTAACATATAGTTTTTGTTGATTAAGATTGCTCGGCTTGAAAGATTTTGTTCCCTTAATTTCTGCCTTTAGGAAAATCTCTTTTGAATTTTTACGTTAAGCTTGCAGAGGACTTATTTCCTAAAATAGTTAAAAAGGATACTCTCTTAAAGGTAGATTAAAAGGTATTCTATGTTACAAAGATTTTTTAACTTTACGCAAAGAAACCTTACATCCTGTAAAGCAAGACACGGAAACTTCTTCAAGGTCTGTAATAAACAGCTTCTTTTTTCTCAAAGAAGTCTTATGCCTTAAGATTTTGCTGCCATTTCCCCATACCATTTTTCCCTGAATCCAATATAAACTTTATCCTTTTTTAATTGTTTGGTAATTTAATTAATTAATAATTATTAGTTTTTGATAAAAATTTTTGCACAAGATTGAAAAATCCCTGCTCGCTTTAATTCTTCCTGTCCAAAAACTATTCTTATTTTTCTAATTCCGGTTTCAGATAGGACTCAATCTAACTCTTCCTCTACTTATTTCCAGCCTGAATTTCTCACTTATATAATTCTTTGCAGCTCCTTCTCCATGTATAAGAAGTTCTACAAGATCCTCTGGTTCATCTATATCCGTGCCTGCCAGGAAAGAATCATAAACTTTTACTGTGTGCCCTGCTTCTGCAGCAATTGAACAGTGGGTAAGAAAACTTGAGCCATAGTATCGGACCCTGTAATTTGAAGGCTTCTTGATAAACAATATATTTGTGCCTCCCCCTTTTCCAGGCACTATGCATACGTCTTCTTTTATTTCGGTTATTTCCTTTATGTGAAATGCAGAAAGGAGGGGAAGATCAGCCATAACAATCAGGACAGGCTCTTCTGCCTGTTCCAGGTACCGGTTAAGAGCTTTATTGAGGTCGTTTTTATCAAGCCTGACTTCGGCTTTTTCCATAGTTTCAAGTCCATATTTCGAAGGGCTTAATATCTCAATTTTTTCTATTCCTGCTTCTCTAAGGGAGTTAATTACCTCATTGAGCATGAGTTCTACAAATTCTTCCCTTTCCTCCTGGCTCAAAACCTGGGATAAGCGGGATTTTGCACCTGATTTTTTATAGGGGATTACAGCTTTCATCCTGGCTCCTTTAAAAGTAAGCATTTTTCTTAAAAAATGCCTGGCTTTTGCTCGTTTTTTGTTTTATGCTTAAATATTAATTTTTTAATTTTAATTTTAATTTTAATTTATTTTATTTTTATTCTTATTTATCTCTGATTTTATCTTTTTTTAGATTATTGTTTTTTATATTTTTATTTTATAAGAGTAAAGATCATATAGCATTTTTTATTCTCTGCTGCTTACCCCGGCTTTACCATAATCTGAAAAAGAGTTTTTTTCATCAAACGTATTTTCTATCTTCCTGTACAGGGTATCCCTCTGTACAGGGATTCTATTTGCGCCTTTTATCATCCATTCGAACTCAGCAGGCGGCACATATTCCCCATAATTTCCTCCGGATGCTGTTGAAATCTGGTCTTCCATAAGCGTGCCTCCAAGGTCATTTGCCCCGCAGTGCAAAGCTACCTGAGCCAGTTTTTTCCCGAGTTTCACCCAGGTGGCCTGGATGTTATTTACATGCGTGTGCAGAATTATACGAGAAATAGCTATTAGCTGAAGGTCTTCGAGGCCTGTACTTGTGAATTTTCCTGAGGCCATCATCTTTTCCCCAAGCGGGTTATTATAAGGCAAAAAAGACATCGGGATAAACTCGGAGAATCCACGGGTTTCCTGCTGGATCTCTCGAATAGTAAATATGTGATCTAATCTCTCTTCTAGGGTTTCGACATGCCCGTACATAATAGTCGCATTTGTTGAAATGCCTGCTTTATGTGCGCCTTTTATGGTGTCAACCCACTGCCGGGTATTAATTTTGCCGGGGCAGATAATCTTCCTTACCCTGTCAGAAAGAATTTCAGCTGACGTTCCTGTAAGGGAATCAAGTCCGCTTTTTTTAAGTTTGTGCAGGGCTTCTGTTACACTCATCCCTGAAATTCCTGCTGCATAATTTACCTCCATTGGAGAAAGGGCATGGACACAAAGCTCAGGAAATTCGGTTTTTACGGATTCTATAAGCTCAAGATAAAATTCCATATCAAGCTCAGGGATATACCCTCCCTGGATGCAAACTTCTACAACTCCGGCTCTTTTTGCTTCTTCAACCTTTCTCAGAATTTCTTCTACACTCAGGACATACCCCTTTTCTGTCCTGTAAGCGCAAAAGCCGCAGTTCCCTGCACACTTATTTGTAATGTAGATATTCCTGTTTACAACATAACTTACAGTATCGCCTACAGCCTGAGCCCGCAGGCTGTTTGCAAGCTGGAAAAGCTCAAACGGGTTTCCTTCAAGCAGAGTAAGTGCATCTTCTTTAGTACATTTCCCCTGACCTGCTCGTTCAAGAATACCCTCAGGGAAATCTCCCGGTTTTTTCATGTGCATTAAATCATTCCTGTTAATATTCCTGCCAGATTACCTGTTCAATTAGTCAGTTTTCTAACTGGTATAGCTTCTATCGGTTTTAATCAGTGATTATTCTTGTTTGCTGATTATTTTTGTCTGATATCCTTTTTTGAAGCTCTTTTTTTTGAAGTTCTTGCAAATCCAGAAATCTTTGCCTGCATCTTTCCTTACATTTTCCTTATTCAATCAGAAACACTAAACCCTATTCTTTTTCCAGAAAAGCCAGAAATTCGCTCCTGCATTTCTCTGTATACTCCCTTATACAGGGTATTCCTCTCTTTCGGAGTTCTTCCTGCCCCATAAATTATCCATTCGAGCTCTTCTATTGAGATCTGTTCCCCATTTGAAGCTCCTGCAGATCTAGAAATACTTTCTTCCATAAGCGTGCCTCCAAGGTCATTTACTCCGCAGTGCAGAGCTACCTGAGCAAGCTTCTTCCCCAGTTTTACCCAGCTTACCTGGATGTTATTCACATGCTTATTTAAGAGAATTCTTGATATTGCATAATTTTTTAAGTCTTCAAGGCCTGGAGTGGCGTATCTGCCTTCTTTAATTAATTTTTCTCCTACTGGGTTATTATACGGCATAAACGGCAGAGGCACAAACTCCGTAATCCCGCCTGTTTCTTTCTGGATTTCCCTGATAGTTAAAATATGTTCAAGCCTTTCCTCAGGGGTTTCTATATGCCCGTACATCATGGTTGCAGTTGTAGGGATACCTGTAATATGTGCCTGCTTGACAACCTCTATCCATTCGGCAGTTTTTAATTTTGCAGGACAGATTATTTCCCTGACCCTATCCGAAAGAATTTCTGCTGCAGTCCCTGGCATACTGTCAAGCCCGCTTTTTTTAAGTCTAAAAAGCGCTTCTTTTACCGTGATTCCACTGATTTGGGCTGCATGGTATATTTCCATTGGGGAAAAGCAATGGGTATGCATTTCCGGAAACTCGGCTTTTATAGCCTCTATAATTCCCTGATAAAAGTCAAGTCCTGCATCAGGAAGAAGGCCTCCCTGGATACAGACCTCGGTTGCTTTTGCATTCTCAGCTTCTCTGACTTTTGCCACGATTTCCTCAAGGCTGAGAATATATCCATTTTTATCTCTAAATGCGCAAAAACCGCAAGTTCCTATGCAGCGGCTTGTAAAATTGATATTTCTATTTACTACATACGTAACCGTATCTCCTGCTGTAGAAGAACGGAGCTCATCTGCAAACCCGAAAAGTTCAAAAGGAGGAACCTCAAGCAGAAAAAGTCCATCTTCTTTTGTGCTTTTGCCCTGGTATGCGCGTTCTTTAAGGTATTCGGGAATTTCAGGATTCATTTTTCAATTCCTCAGGATATACTCTGATCAGGAATATTTTTTCTGATCAGACTATTTTCTATAACCCTCGCTGTCAGAGAGTTTTGTTATCAGCTTACTTAGCTTTTCGGAATACCACCCTCTTTTTATATACTGAGGGTAAATCGGCAGGCGTTCTCTAAGTTTTATCCGCCCGAGTTTTGATTGCAAGTCTATTATATCCGGCCATTCGGCTTCGGGATTGATCCAGTCGATAGTCAATGGAGATATGCCCCCAAGGTCACTAACCCCTTCCTTAATAAGAGCTTTTGGGTCAATAATGTTTGGAGCAACCTGTACTGCCACTTCCGGAGGAAGAAGCTGCCTGGCAAGCTGTATGGTAGAAATCATTTCTTCCTGTGTGGGCACAGGATAATTTTCCATGGCAGTCCCTGGTTTTGGTGCAAAGTTCTGGATAATGACTTCCTGGATATGTCCGTATTCCCTGTGCAGGTCTGCAAGAGCTTCAAGGGATTCTATTCTATCCTCTTTTTTTTCCCCAATTCCTATTAGAAGGCCAGTGGTATAAGGAATCTGGAGTTTTCCGGCTTCCCGGATAGTCTTAAGTCTCCTTTCAGGGACTTTTCCAGGACAGTTTTTATGAGCCTCAAGGGTTGCCGTGCTTTCAAGCATAAGTCCCATGCTTGCATTAACAGGCTTTAAAGCTTCAAGTTCGGAGTAAGTCATAACCCCTGCATTCGCATGAGGGAGGATGCCTATTTCAATCGCAGTTTCACAGAGAAAAAGCAGGTATTCCAGAGTCGAAGAGTACCCAAGCTCCTTTAGCCACTTTTTATATTCAGGCACCTCTTCTGCATATTCCCCGAAAGTAAAAAGGGCCTCAGTACATCCGGCCTTTACTCCATTTTTTAAAATAGGAATTATTTCTTCAGGCTTCATCAGCCTTGCATCAGGGTGTTCGGGCTGTCTCTTAAAACCACAATAGGCACAGCTATTTCTGCAGATATTTGTTACAGGAATGAAAACGTTTTTTGAATAAGTTACAAAATTGGAATTTTCTGGTGGAATTTAAAACACCTGCTAATTTCTTTTTTCATTTCTCTTCTTTCATCTTTTTCCTTTTCTCATTCTTTTTCTTCTTTCAGGGGTTCTTCATTTCTTATTTTTGAGTTTTAGAATTCTTACAAAATCTGGAATTAGCCGGCATTTTAGAAGGATTTTTTGCCGGAATATATCTCCCGGAGCTTACTGGAGGACTTTTTTCATGGTTGCGGCCACTCCGAGGGCTACTCCTTCGACTTCAATGCCTCCCTTTCCTTTAGCTCCATCTCCAACGACATAAAGCCCTTGAATTGGAGTTTCATTTCCAGGGTCTGTCCCTGAAGCTGCCCTGTTTACAGGCCATTCATCATGATATGATTGAGTAAGCAAAATTTCGTACCTTTTGCCAGGAAAGATTTCTTTAAGATCTTTGATCCCTAAATCGATTTCAGCTTCGAGATTTTTTATATTTTCAGGAGCCACATATTGATGGGACATTGTAAGATGTTTTCCTGGAGCTGCAAGGTTCGGGTCAACCTGCGTAACTTCATTGATTCCGTTTACCCTTTTTGCATATGGAGTCAGCATGACTCCTGTATGTCCTACAAGAGGCTCGTCTGCAGCAAGACAGATTTTTATGCCAGCCGACGGTTTCAGGGTCTTAAGCATCTTGATATAGTCAGGATATGCTGATTCAGAAAAAGCTTCTCTGTAAAGAGGGAATGTTGCAGCATGTCCAAGGTCACTGATAATAAGGTCTGCTTCATATGTTTTATCATCGGCAATAACACCTGTGGCTTTCCCATTCTCGACAAGAATTTTTGTGACTTCGGTTCTGGGATAAATTTTTCCGTCATTTTTAATAATAACAGCTTCAAGAGGGTCAATTACCCCTTTACAGCCTCCTACAGGGACGCCTGGCCCTCCGAATCTGTACATATTTTCAATAATCTCAAAGATTTCTTCTACAGGGACTTCGTCACTTTTAAGGCTTAAAGCCCAGCCGCAGAAAGAATCGGCTAATCGGATAAGCCATTCATCCTTAAATTGGGACCTTATCCAGGCCTGAACAGTATATCCTGCCGGGCGGTTCTTCCTGGTGCTGACTATAAGAAGAGTCATTTTCAGGCGGTCTTTATGAGAAAGAAGACTGGCAAAATCATTAAAAGAAATATCTTTGAAGCCTTTGCTGTAATCAGGATTTCCTTTTTTTAAGGGCACCCGAAGCGTTGTTTGGGCCGATCTTACAATCTGCACATCTGCTTTTACTTCCTTTAAAAACTGAGCTAAAGGCCCGGCCGGCCCATGGGGAAGAATATGGAAAGCTCCACTCGAAAGCTGAAAGCCCTTATAATTCAGATTTGTAAACCTGCCTCCTGTGATAGGAAGCCTCTCAAAGACCCTTACATCATATCCTGCGCTGGAAAGTTTAGCTGCACTCAAAATTCCTCCAAGCCCTGCCCCAATAACAATTGCTCTCATACAGACCCCTCTATGGCCTTAACAGGGCAGTACAGCACACAGATCCCGCAATCTATGCAGGCCGCAGTAGTTTTCGCCTTTCCTTTTATCTCTATTGCTTCTTTTTTACAAAATGAAGCACACTGGCCGCATCCTACACAGTTATTATTAATTTTCATGCAATTCCACCAGCTTTTCTATCATGAAAAGAGTTATTATAATGTATTGGTCTTGCTTTTATATTTGAGGACAGGCAAATTCAGGGCCGGAATTCTGAGATTTTGAGTTTTCAGATTTGAAATTCCAGGTTCAAAACAATCAAATAAAGAACACCAGGCCTGGTTATTTTTGACCTTGAAGGGTTTTCAGACAGCTTGAGTCTTTTATTATTTTTATTTGTAAGTTTCTTTTAAACTCTTGATTTTTCAGCTTTCTTCATTATTATTCATAATAATTACCCGGTTATTTATCGAAGCTAAATCTTCAACTAATATATAATCTTTCATTATAATTCGAGAAAACTTCTTTTTATTAAAACATTTTTATTAAATTCTTCGCAGGTTAAAAATAATAAGATATTTATTTCCTATATATAATTTCGGAAGCAGTTTACTGCTTTTTTTCCTGGATTCTGAACAGGATGATATTTTGAGAAATGAAATTTAATTTTTTAGACTCAATATTTATATATTATTAATTATTTAGCAAATATCTATAAATATCCCCTCATTCATTTGCAGAATTAACATTGCGCTTATAATCTTAATTATTAATTATATTAATTTCATCAGAATCAGATAAAAAGCCAGATGCAGGATTTTCCTTCACTTCTGGCAATTTATAAGAAAGGGCAAAGAAAGGAATTTCAGAGCCCGGTTCTTCAATGCCTGCATATAGAGAAATTCCTGTGCTCAGGATACAAACTTTTGATGCAGCCAGCTCTAAAAGGACCTGTGTCGAGACCGGTGTTTATTTTTATAAAAATCGGGGAATGAACGCAGTTTTTTTGTCCGGATATACATAATGTTCACAGTTCAGGTCATTAATGCTGCAACTTTGGATTGCTGCATTTTTACAGGTGATATGATGTCTGGAATAATTGATAGCTATATACCGGTTGCAATATTTCTTGTGTTTGCGCTCATTATGCCTCCAATGACAATGTTCATGGTAAAGCTCCTGAGCCCGAGAAGTAAAGCAGCCAATAAATATACGACATACGAATCGGGTTCTGTTCCTACAGGGAGTGCTCGAATCCAGTTCAATGTTGAGTATTATCTTTATGCAATTGCTTTTGTACTCTTTGATGTGGAGGTACTTTTCCTTTATCCCTGGGTTACAATCTACAAGGGACATGGGATAACTTCAATAGCAGTAATTGAAATGTTTGTCTTTATTTTCATACTACTCTTTGGATATGTATATCTCTGGAAGAAGGGGGCCCTTACATGGGTGAAGTAAAGGAAGAAAGAATAGATGATAATTCGAACGAGAACTCAGACGAGCAAATTCCCGGGGTGATTACAACAACCTCCAGTGCTATCTCTGATTTCCTCAAGAAAACCAAGGTTCAGGATATAATCAATTGGGGAAGGAAAAATTCCCTCTGGTTTATGACTCAACCTATGGGTTGCTGCGGAGTCGAGATGATAGCTACGGGTTGTGCTCATTACGATACTGACCGTTTTGGGATCATTCCAAGAAACTCGCCAAGGCATGCCGATGTAATGATCATCAGCGGGTATGTGACAAAGAAATATCTTCCATCTTTAAAAAGACTCTGGGAGCAAATGCCTGCTCCGAAATGGGTTATTGCCATGGGAGACTGCTCTATAAGCGGAGGGCCGTTTTACGAATCTTACAGTACAGTGCAGAATATCGATGAAATCTTTCCCATCGATGTCTATATTCCAGGCTGCCCTCCAAGACCGGAAGCTCTGCTTCAGGGCTTTGTCGAACTGCAGGAAAAGATAAAGGCCAAGAAGGATCGGGGAACAGAATATTAAAATGTTAATGATTTTATTAAAATGTTAATTTATTAAAATGTTAACGATTTCAAAATTTTTAGAAGTCTTTAATTTTCAGTTTTTAGACTTCCTAATTTCAATTTATTGAGGGAAAATTTGAGGGAAAAGTATGGATGTCACAGAAATTGTAAACTCATTAACAGGCAAATTCCCTGAAGCAATTTCCGAAGCAAGAGCCGAGTCTGCTATCCGGGCCGGGGCCTATGTAGATAAGGAGAGAGCAAAAGAAGTCTGCCAGTACTTAAAAGATTCTCTGCAGTTCGACCATCTCTGTTCAGTCTGCGGGGTAGATTACATAAAGAGGAATGAGCTGGAAGTGGTCTATCATATTGCTTCTTATGCCCATCCTGTGGTCCTGACACTAAAGGCAGTGCTTCCAAGGGAAAATCCGGAAATCGAATCCATTGTATCCGTATACTGGGGAGCAAACTGGTATGAAAGAGAAACTTACGAACTTTTCGGAATAGTTTTTAAAAACCATCCGAATTTAAAGCCGCTTGTGCTGCCTGAGGACATGCTGGGAGAGTGGCCTCTAAGAAAAGATTATAAGGGCTTTCCGAATCAGACCGCCCGAAATCTTGTGTGAGGGTAAAAAATGGAAGAAAAGCTTGGTCCAAATGAGATGATTGTACACCTGGGTCCCCAGCACCCCATGCAGCCCGGACCTTTCAGGTTAAACCTGAGGTTAAAAGGGGAAACTGTAATGGGAGCTGAGATAGAGCTGGGTTTTATCCACAAAGGGATTGAAAAAATTCTGGAAAATAAGACCTACCTTCAGGGAATTACAATAGTGGACAGGATCTGCTACCTTGTAGCCCTTGTGAATGAAGAATGTTACGTAGGCTGCACTGAAAAACTGTTAGGAATAGAACCTCCTGAAAGGGCTCAGTATATCAGAGTAATTCTTGAAGAACTCACTCGAATCCAGAGTCACCTGCTTGGCATGGGAGAATTTGGAGAGTTTATTGGGTTCGTTTCCATGTTTATGTATACTATCAGGGAAAGAGAAGAGGTCCTCGGCCTTATAGATATGATTACAGGAGCCAGAATTACTCACAGCTTTCTGAAATTCGGAGGAGTTCGCGACGATTTGCCTGAAGGCTTTAAAGAAAAAACTCTCTCTGTCCTGAATAAACTCAAAAAAGCAATTGACGAATTTGAACATCTGTTCCACACTGACAGGATCTACAGGGAACGTACTGTCGGAGTTGGAGTTTTAACTGCAGACGTTGCAAAGGACCTGGGAGTTTCAGGGCCGTCCCTTCGGGCAACGGGTGTGCCTTTTGATATCCGGAGAAATGAGCCGTATCTGGTTTATAAAGACCTCGATTTCAAAGTCTGCACGGAAACTGCAGGAGACTGTTTTGCAAGGGTGCAGGTCAGGCTCAACGAGATCCGGGAAAGTATCTATATCCTTGAACAATGCCTTGACCAGATTCCGAATGGGCCTATCTTCCCTGAAGATACTGCATACGGCAGAAGGACTCCTGTAATGCGAGTCCCTCCGGGAGAAGTTTTCCATAGAGTAGAAGACCCAAGGGGCGAAATGGGCATGTATATGATCTCTGACGGCTCGGACAAGCCGTACAGGGTAAAAATCAGAGGCCCGTACTATCCTACCCTGCAGGCATTACCTCCCCTGATTGTAGGCACAACGGTTGCGGATGTGGCAGCAATTTCAGGCAGCATGGACGGCTGTACCAGCGAAGCTGACAGGTGACAAAAATGGCAATACCGATTCCCGAATTTACAATTCCTGAATTTATCCTGCCTCTCCTTCCCTGGATCCGCGGAATAGTCGGGCTTTCCCTTGTAGGAATGATTTTCATGGGAGCAATGGGAGCAGTCTGGCTTGAGCGAAAACTTTCTGCCGATATCCAGACAAGAGTAGGCCCCTGCCGTACAGGAAAATACGGGCTTTTGCAGCTCGTAGCCGATGCAATTAAACTTTTCACCAAAGAAGACTTAAGGCCCCTTAATGCTGATAGTTTACTTTTCAATAACGCTAACATCTTCATGATGGGTTCTGTTTTTCTTATGCTGGTTGCGATCCCCGTTGGAGCCGTTTTTATTAATGGGGTTGAATATCCGCTTGCTGTTACCCAGATGGATATAAGTATTCTTTATATCGAAGCCATGTCTGCAATTTCCATTTTCGGAATTTTCATGATTGCTTACGGCTCAAATAACAAGTATTCTCTGCTTGGGGCTTTTCGAAACTTTGCCCGCATGGTAGGATATGAAGTCCCTCTTGGGCTCAGTATTATAGGGGTGGCTGCTATGACAGGCTCCCTGAGCATTGTAGAAATTTCAAGATCCCAGGGCCTGCTCTGGAATATTTTCCTGCAGCCAATAGGCTTCTTTGTGTTCTTTGTTTCTCTTATGGCAGATATGGGCAGGCTTCCTTTTGACCAGAATGAATCGGAAGAAGAACTTGTTGCAGGCTGGATTACCGAATACTGTGGAATGCGTTTCGGACTTGGTTTCTTTGCCGAGTATATCCATATGATCCTGGGTTCTTTCCTTGTAGCCCTGCTTTTCCTTGGCGGCTGGAATGTTCCAGGTTTTATTGCAAACAATTCTATCCTCGGGCTTATTGCTCCAACAGGTTTCCTGCTCCTGAAAGTTGTCTTTGTACTTATGGTAATTATAGGACTCAGGTGGGCTGTTCCAAGGTTCAGGATCGACCAGGTAGTTGACCTGAGCTGGAAAAAACTCTTCCCCCTTGCAATTTTAAATCTGGTCTGGGCAGTGGGGCTCGGACTTTATCTGGGAGCGTGAGAGTATGGTTCTCAAAAATATAAAATACGCAATTAAAAACATCGCCAGACCCCCCGTAACCAGGATGTATCCGGAAAAACACACGGAACTTTCCGACCGGTTCAGGGGGCTTCAGAAACTTGATAAAAGTAAATGCATAGGCTGCGGAATCTGTGCCAATACCTGCCCGAATGCTGCAATCAAGATTGTAAAAGCTCCGATTGCTCCGGGAAGTGATAAACAGCGCTGGTTCCCCCAAATTGACATAGGACACTGCCTTTTCTGCGGGCTTTGCATTGACCAGTGCCCTAAAGAAGCACTTTGCAGCGGCAAAGAATACTCAAAAGGCCTTGTCAAATGGAAGCATAAAGATTTGCTTATGGGCCCTGATAAACTTGCCAGGGAAGTTGACCTTGAGGAAGGTGACGAAAGATGATAGGGCTCGAAACCATCGGAGCAGTTTTACAAATGGCTGTTTTCGGGATTCTTGCCGTTGTTACGGCCTTCTTTGCAATTTTTGTCGTAATTGCAAAAGATGTGGTTCGAGCAGGTTTAGCTCTGATTATGTGCATGTTCGGATTTGCAGCCTTTTACATCCTTTTGAATGCTCAGTTCCTTGGAATTATCCAGGTCCTGGTATACATAGGAGCAATTGGGGTTCTGATTCTCTTTGCGGTTATGCTCACAAAACGGGAAATAGGAGGGGAACCTGGTGCGGATTAATCAGCCTCTGGCCCTTTTTGTTTCTTTGCTCTTTGTTGCTGTTGTGGTGATAGGGGCTTTTGGCACGTCCTGGAATACGGTTTCTGAACTGCCTGCAAATCCGGCTGACCCGAGCAATGTACAAAGTATAGGCATGCTTATCTTCACGCAATATCTTGCACCTTTTGAAGTAATGTCAGTTGTCCTGCTTGCTTCCCTTATAGGGGCAATTTACATGGCCAAAGGAGAGGACAACAAGTGATCCCTTTAACCTTTTATCTGGGGCTCTCAGCCCTGCTCTTCTCAATCGGGCTTTATGGAGTAATGACACATAAAAACGGCATTCGAATGATTATGTGTATCGAGATCATGCTCAACTCTGCAAACCTGAACCTTATAGCTTTCTCAAGCTATACCGATACCCTGAACGGGCAGATTTTTGCGCTTTTTGCAATTGCCCTTGCAGCCGCAGAAGCCGCAGTCGGGTTTGCAATCTTCATGGCAATTTACAGAATGCATGATAAAATCAACCTTGATGAGCTCAATCTCCTGAGGTGGTAAAAACGGCCCTTGAAGAATTTGCCTTCTTAATCCCCCTCCTTCCGGCACTGGCTTTTGTAATTACCTTTTTCCTTGGCAGGAAAATGCCTGCAGGCGGGGCAATATTACCTATCCTGGCAATTGCTGCCTCCTTCGCGATATCTTTCATGATCCTGATAGGGCTTCTGGAAAACCCGGATGCAGTTGTAAGCCAGTCTTACCCCTGGTTTGCCGTACTCAACATAGGAGTATTAATTGACCCCTTAGCTGCTGTAATGCTCACAATGGTTTCCTTTGTGAGCCTGTTAATCCACATTTATTCAGTCAGTTATATGTCCCACGAACCCGGGAAATCAAGATATTTTGCAGAAACTTCTCTGTTTACTGCTGCAATGCTTTCCCTTATTCTCTCGGACAACATTTTACAGCTCTTTGTCTCCTGGGAACTTGTAGGGCTCTGTTCCTTCCTCCTGATTGGTTTCTGGTTCGAAAAGCCTTCTGCAGCTGCTGCTGCTAAGAAAGCTTTCCTTACAACCAGGGTCGGAGATGTAATGTTCCTTACAGGAATAATTATACTTACTTCTGATCTTCTCAAACTTGCAGGCGGGTTCCAGGCCGGAACTTACCTGCTTCGTTTTGATGAAATCTTCAGTTACATCCCTCAGCTTTCAGCCCTGCAGGCAAATATTTTCGGCTTTGAGATCAGCCACCTTACAATTATTACCCTCCTCTTCTTCGGAGGCGCAGTAGGAAAATCCGGGCAGTTCCCCTTACATGTGTGGCTGCCTGATGCCATGGAAGGCCCGACAACCGTTTCTGCCCTTATCCACGCAGCAACAATGGTTACAGCAGGCGTTTATCTTGTTGCAAGGACTTTTCCGATGTTTATTGCAGCTCCGGATTCCTTAATGGTTGTTGCCTATCTTGGGGCTTTTACTGCCCTTTTTGCAGGCACAATGGGAATTGTAATGAACGACCTTAAACGAGTGCTTGCTTATTCAACTATAAGCCAGCTCGGATACATGATGCTCGGGCTTGGGCTTGGTGCCGCAGTCGGGCTTGAAGCAGTAGGGATTTCCATTTTCCACCTAATCAGTCATGCTTTCTTCAAGGCTCTCCTTTTCCTCTGCGCAGGCAGTGTAATTCACGCAGTCGGCACTCAGGATATGCGAGAACTTGGAGGCGTTGGAAAAGTAATGCCAGTTACTGCTCTTACAATGACAATAGCAGCCCTCTCACTTGCCGGACTTGGAATCCCTGGAACCTTTATAGGAACCAGCGGGTTCTTCTCAAAAGACCCTATAATTGAGGCTGCATACCTTTTCGGTGAACACAGCAATAACTGGATTCCCTATCTGTTTGCAATTGCTGCTGCCCTTCTTACAGCTATCTATATCTTCAGGCTCATTTTTATGACCTTTACAGGAAAGCCTCGCAGCAATTATCATGGGCATGAGTCCCCTGCGATTATGACAGTCCCCCTCTCGATTCTTGCCCTTTTTGCCCTCGTATTCGGGGCTGTTACAAGAACCGGGTTTATGTCCTTCCTTGAAGAGACTTTTACAAATAATTTTGTAAATCTTAATATTCCAAACCTGGCAGGCATAGGCCGGAATAATCTGGTGGAAAGTGCAGGACATGAACCTCTGCTTGTGCTCTGGATGCCTGTATTAGTTGCTCTTGCAGGGCTTGCAATTGCTTTCCTGATTTACTATCTGAGGCTGATAAAACTCGGGCCTCTCGCTTCCATGAAAAACCCGATTTACAGACTCTTGTATAAACGCTATTACCAGCATGAGATCTATACCGAGTTCTTTTCCCTTGGAATAGTGTATGGGGTGATTGCTTTTCTTTCGCAATTCATAGATCTTGTTATTGACAGCATTGTGGAAGGAATTGGGATTCTTACGGTTGGAGTTAGCGAAGAACTGCGCAAGGTCCAGACCGGGGTTGTTCAAAATTATGCAACTGCAACAATTGCAGGTATAGGTTTACTGATTGTACTTGTTAAGCTGATAATGGAGGTATTCTAATGCTGCCGGTCGCATCGCTGTTGATTCTGGTGCCGCTGATTTTCGCAGCAGTAACCTTTTTCACAAAAACAAAAGGACAGGCTGCAGGTCTGGCTTTCCTGGGATCCCTGGTTACTTTAGGGCTCAGTTTGTATACATATCTGAACTTTAACAGTGGGACTGCCAAGATGCAGTTCTTTGAATCCATGCAGTGGATCCCTTCTTTCGGGATCAACTATACAGTTGGAATTGACGGGATTTCCCTGCCTCTTATCCTTCTGAACTGCATGGTTATCCCGCTCCTGATCCTCTATAGCTGGAAAGAAGACAGGGATGCCCCTAACAGGTTTTATGGGCTTATCCTTACCATGCAGGCTGCAGTTATTGGAGTCTTCGTAGCTCTTGATTTTGTAGTCTTCTATATCTTCTGGGAGCTTACTCTCATTCCGCTCTTCTTTATGGTAAATATCTGGGGAGGGGAAAAGAGAGTCCATGCTTCTTACAAGTTCTTTATTTACACGCATGTAGCTTCCCTTATAATGCTGCTCGGGATTTTCGGGCTCTTTTATGCTGCCTGGCAGCAAACAGGGGTTCCTACCTTTGATATAAGGGAACTGATCAGTCAATTCCAGTTCTTTGAATCAGGCCTGCTCAGGGACGCAATTTTCCTTTCAATTATCTTCGGGTTCCTGGCAAAACTGCCTGTCTTCCCTTTCCATTCCTGGCTCCCGGATGCATATACCGAAGCTCCTACCGCAGGCAGCGTCCTTTTTATCCTGCTGAAAATCGGAGGGTACGGGCTTTTCAGGATTTCCCTGCCAATGCTTCCCAATACTGGCAGTCCTGAACTTATGATTACCCTGCTTGGTCTGCTTGGAGCTTTCAGTATAGTATACGGAGCCCTTGTAGCTCTCAGGCAGAGGGATCTCAAACGCATGATTGCTTACTCCAGTCTGAGCCACATGGGATACGTTGTGCTCGGTTCGGCAGGCCTGGCTGCCCTTTCAATTTCCGGGGCAATGTTCCAGCAGTTTTCACACGGGCTTATCCTGAGTATCCTGTTCATGACTGCAGGCGCTATCCAGGCCAGCACAGGCACACGAATCATCAATAACCTTGGAGGGCTTGCAAAAAGAATGCCTCAGCTTGCTGTAATTATGATGGTCGGATTTATGGCCTCGCTTGGGCTCCCAGGTCTTACAGGCTTTATTGCAGAATTCCTGGTTTTGACCTTCAGCTACGTGAATCTGCCTGGCTTTGTGTTATTTGCAGTGCTGGCAATCGTGATTACTGCCGGTTACCATCTCTGGGCAATGCAGAGAGTGATGTTTGGAGTATATAATGAGAAGCTTGGGAATGTCAGAGACATCAGTTCCCTTCAGGTCTTTTCAATGGGAGCTCTTGCTCTCCTTGTGCTTTATTTCGGCCTGAACCCTTCTCCGGTGCTGAATATGATGATAACGAATTCGGAAGTAATAGCTGGCCTTGCAGCAGCCCTGGGGGTGTAAAAAATGGATAGTCTAGTGAATGGTCTAACGGATGGTCTCGCGAATGGGCTAACCCCTGAGAGCCTGATGTTTCTTGCCCCTGAACTTGCAATTCTTGCAACAGGCCTGTTAATCCTGCTCATAGGGGTCTTCATGTCCCCACGGGCTAAAAATGTCCTTGGTTATCTGGCAAGCCTTGGAGTAATTGGGGCTCTGGTTCTGACAATTCAGAGTTTCGGGACAGCAACTTCCCTTTTCTGGGATACTGTCAGCATAGACGCCCTTTCCCAGTTTTTCAAACTGATCTTTCTTGCAGTAGCTCTGATTGTTTCAATTGCTGCAATCAAATATAACGAAAATAGCGACCACACCGAAGAGTTCTATACTCTGGTGCTCTTTGCAACTTTCGGGATGATGGTTGTAGCCTCTGCAAACGACCTTATCCTACTCTACTGCGCTTTTGAGCTTGCAAGTCTTGCCACTTTTGCTCTTGCAGGCTTTGAGAAACACAATCCAAGGTCTCTTGAAGGAGCTATGAAATACTTTATAATGGGCTCAGTTGCTGCAGCTCTTCTGCTCTTTGGGATCTCAT
Organism: Methanosarcina sp.; assembly: GCA_049706495.1. GTDB lineage: Archaea > Halobacteriota > Methanosarcinia > Methanosarcinales > Methanosarcinaceae > Methanosarcina. The sequence goes on from JBNAKO010000283.1 coordinate 33,901, forward strand.
ATGTCTATGGAGCCACAGGCACTACCAGCATCCCGCAGATTGCTGAAAATCCCGGCCTGCTGACAGACAGCCCAATAGGCCTGGTTGCAATAGTCCTGCTTATTTCAGGTTTCGCCTTTAAGATGGCCCTTGTGCCTTTCCACATGTGGGCTCCGGA
>JBNAKO010000284.1:0-3428 GCA_049706495.1 Methanosarcina sp.
CAGCAATACTGTTTCTGTAATTGACACGGCTACGAATACTGTTGTAACTACAGTAGGTGTAGGGAACTATCCAGTTGGGGTTGCGGTTAGCCCGGATGAAACAAAAGTATATGTAACAAACTACTTTGACAATAGCATCTCTGTAATTGATGCCACAACTAATACTGTTGCAACAATAATAAATACAGAGAACAATCCTGAAGGGATTATAGTTTCTCCTGACGGAACAAAACTGTATGTAATAAACTATGGAAGTAACACGGTTTCTGTATTTGACGCAGCTACAACTAATATTATTTTCACAGTCAATGTAGGGGTAAATCCGGTTGGAGTTGCATTCTCTCCTGATGGAACAAAAGTATATGTAACAAACGAAAAGAACGAAAATGTATCTGTAATTAATACAACTACAAATTCTGTTGTAGATTCAATAGTTGTGGGAAGCTATCCTTATGGGGTTGTGGTCAGTCCTGATGGAACAAAAGTATATGTAACAAACTACCACAGCAGCACTGTCTCTGTAATTAATACAACAAACAACACTATTATAGCCACAATCAATGGAGCAAGTGCATATGAAGGCGGTATTGATATTACGCCGGATGGGACGAGGGTATATGCTACAAATTACTATAACAACAGCATTATTGTAATTGATACAGCTACAAATGAAATTATAGATACTGTGCCTGTTGGGAGAGGTCCAGTTGCATTTGGACGATTTATTGGACCTATCAATCCTTTGGTTCTTGAACCTGGAAAGAATGTTACAGTTACATCTAACTACACTATAACTCAGACCGATCTCGATAGAGGTTTTGTAACCAATTCAGCATTTGCAAATGGAACGTTTAATGGAAATAATATAACATCAAATACGGATGAAGAAACTGTAACAGGAGTTCAAAACCCAGCCCTATTAACCGTGAAGATAGCTTCTCCAACAACTTACAATAGTGTTGGACAGAATATCACCTATACTTACACTGTAAATAATTCTGGAAATGTGTGGATTTCAGCACCAATTAACATTACAGACAATAAAACAGGTACATTTACGATAAGTAACACTGGACTTGCAACTGGACAAAATGTTACAGGTAAAGCTAATTATACAGTGACTCAAGCTGATGTTGATTCTGGATTAGTCACTAATTTGGCGTATGCAACAGGTGTGTTCAATGGTACCGAAGTCAAATCGCCCAATGTTACTGCGACAGTAACAGCAGATCAGAATCCACAGCTTAATATAAATAAATCAGCTTCTCCAGAAAATTACTCTGCTGTTAGGCAGATTATCACCTATACATATAATGTAACCAATTCTGGAAATGTCAATATTGTAGGTCCCATCAATATTACAGATAACAGGACAGGGATTTTACAGATAAATAACAGTAAATATGCATATATTACAAACGAAGCTGGCAACACCATTTCTGTAATTGATATACCTACTAACACTGTTGTAGCCACAATACCTGTAGGAACCGGGCCGGTAGGAGTTGCAGTAAGTCCGGATGGAACTAAAGTATACGTGCCGAATAATGGCAATGACAATGTTTCTGTAATTAGCACAGCAACAAACAATGTTATAGCTTCGGTACCTGTAGGAGATTTCCCTCTCGGAGTTGCATTTACCCCTGATGGGACAAAAGCATATGTTGCAAACTTTAATGGTGGCACAGTCTCTATAATTGATACGGCTACGAACACAGTTACAGCAACGCTGACTGGATTTAGCAGCCCGCTGGGAATTGCATTTACTCCTGACGGAACAAAAGCATATATTGGAAACGAAGGAGCCAGCACAGTTTCGGTAATAGATACAAACACAAATTCTCTTATAACTACAATAACTGTGCAAAGCAATCCTTACGAGATTACAGTAAACCCGTCAGGAACAAGAGCATATGTTGCAAACCTTAATAGCAACACTGTTTCTGTAATTAACACAACAACAGATACTGTTATAGATACAATATCCGTAGGAACCGGACCTTATGGAGTTGCAGTAACTCCTAACGGAACAAGATTGTACATATCAAATGCCTTCAGTGATGACGTTTACGTGATTGATACTGCGACAAATAGTCTTATAACAATAATACCTGCAGGAGATTATCCGGATGGAATTTCAATTACGCACGATGGAAAAAAGGTATATGTAGTAAATTATCTGAGCGAAAATGTTTCAGTAATTGACATAGCAACAAACACTGTTATAGACTCAGTACCTGTAGGAGACGGGCCTCGTGCATTTGGGAAGTTTATAACGCCTCTGATTCTGGCGCCCGGAGAAAATGTTACTATAACATTTAACTATACTATAACTCAGGATGATCTTAATAACGGTTCTATAACAAATTCTGCTTTTGCAAATGGAACCTTTAATGGGAACAATGTAACTTCTGAGCCTGATAATGAAACTGTGCTGGCAGAACAGAATCCTGCGCTTTTAGCAGTAAAGATAGCATCACCAACCAACTATTCTTTTGTAGGACAAAATATCACGTATACTTACAACATTACTAACATAGGAAATGTAGGAATTTCTGCACCAATCAATATCACAGACAATAGAACTGGCGAATTTACAATAAGTAACAGTGCCCTTGTACCTGGTCAAAATGTTACAGGAACAGCTAATTACACAGTAACTCAAGCTGACATTGATGCAGGCACCATTACAAATCTAGCATATGCTACAGGTACATTTAACAACACTGAAATTAGATCGACTAATGTCACTGCAACAGTAAAAGCAGATCAGAACCCGTATCTACTTATGGTGAAAATAGCAGCTCCAATAAGTTACAGTGTTGTTGGGCAAAATATTACTTACACATATAATGTAACTAATACAGGAAATGTAAATATTACAGGGCCTATTGTGGTTGCAGATAATAAAACAGGAATTATCCAGATACCTGTACTCATACTTCAGCCTGGTCAAAATATTACAGGAACAGCTAATTATACGATTACCCAGGCTGACATTGACTCTGGATCAGTCACAAATCAGGCATATGCAAATGGAACATTTAATGGAAATAATATAACATCGAATACAGATAGCGAAACCGTAATAGCTCAACAGAATCCTGCTTTAAGTATAAATAAATCAGCAGATCCAATAACATACAATTTTGTAGGACAAGTAATAACATACGCCTATAATGTAACCAATACAGGAAATGTGAACATTATAGGGCCTATCAACGTTACAGACAATAAAACTGGAACTTTCCAGATAAGCAACAGTAAATTTGCGTATATTACTAACATTGGCAGCAACAATGTCTCTGTAATTGACATAGCAACAGATACTGTTATAGCCACAGTGAATGTAGGAATAAATCCTTTTGGGGTTGCAGTCAATCCAGATGGAACAAAAGTATATGTGACAAACTCTAACAGTAACAATG
>JBNAKO010000285.1:0-5495 GCA_049706495.1 Methanosarcina sp.
TTTATTTCAGATAAGATTTCATTTTTAGCCATGTGAATCTCCGTCTCTCAAAATTTAATATATAAATTAATAATTAAAAATCCCTACTCCAACGGAGGTAGTTATCAAATCCTTCGCGAAAGAACTATATAACAGCTTCGGTTTTATCAAAGAAGAGAAAAATAAATGTCATGATTTTTCATTAAATATGCAGTGTATAAGAATTTTTTACGAAATTAGCAAATATAAATAGCAAAATATATGGTTAAAATCCAAAAGATTAAATACGACAGTAAAAAATAATTAAATACAAACTGTGAAATATAATTAAGTTTAAAAAAATTAAAGAATATAATAATATCATTAAATGGAAAGCGCAACCTGATTTTTTGTTTAACCAGAATTATTCTGGAAGAAATTTAAAAAACAATTAAAGATTTTTTCAAATTACATGATGAATTCAAGAAATATTAAATTAATTCAAAGATTAAAAAACTGCCTTTTTTCCTAAAATAAGTTTTCTAAGCACCCCTTTAAGATATGCAGAAAGGAAATTACTCGATGATAAATACAAAAATTTTTTTCCTGTAAGGAATCTCCTTGAAAACTTTAACGTTTTTAAAAAGGAGTTTTTCCAAAATAAAATTTTATTCTTTTTGCGAAAAACAGGTTTGAGTATGAAGGTATGAGTATTAAGTTTTCTTCAAAAATGAAATTAAAATAAAGGGTTAAAAGAATTTATTTTTTTTAAAAAAGATGTCATAAGACTTTATTCGTCTATTTTTCAGGGAAAAAATAATATGGAAAAGAGTATAAACTGTGTTACTTAAGCCTGTAAGGAACCTTTGCACCTTCTGGGATGGTATGGATATACTCTTTACGAAAATCAGGATTACGCATCATGCAATAAGGGGTATCTTTTTTGTAGGCACTGTGTTTACCCATACGTTTCCATATAGCTTCCAGAGGCTCTTCACAAATATTTCCAAATGATAAAGGCGTGTAGGCACAGGGCATGACCTCCCCATCAGATGCAGCATGCATCCAGCGTTTTCCTGCAAAACACCCAAAAAGTTCAGGCCCCATAAAATAAGGAAAAGCAGTAACTCTTGGCCCTTCAGATTTACTATTCATATTTTTCTGAAATTTCTCAAGCCTGGATACATCTTTTTCCCCTATTACTTCATCTTCATGCTCAAGCCAGCGACCTACAGCGATAATTTCGTAAATAGAAAGTTCGTGCATGTTAAGGTCAAATGCCAGGTTATAAAATTCTTCAAGATTATCAATATTGTGAGGAGAAACAACTACAAACATGTCCGTAAGAATTCCTGCGGAAAGGGCATTTTTTATTCCTGCAAGCGCATCTTCATATGCTCCACTTCTTCCTCTTATACGGTCGTGTTCAGCTTCAAAAGGGCTATCAAGACTGATCCTTGATGCATACAGGCCTGCAGCTTTAAGCTCTTTTGCCCGTTCTTCGGAAAGCCTGAACCCTGAGGTAAAGCAGGTTGCAATTGCTTTTGACTTGTCCACTCTCGCGACCATGTCTACAAGATCCTCTCGGAGCATGGTTTCTCCGCCATCAAAGGAAATCAGATACGAGCCTAAGTCCAGACTTTGATTTACTGCATCACAGATTTCATCCAGGGTCAATTCTCTTTCAGGTTTGATACCGGCTGCTCCACAGTGGATGCAGCGGTTAGGACAGCGCGCAGTAATTCCTATTGAAAACTGGTCAGGAACCCTTTTTTTCATAATAGAGGCAATCTCAGCATTTATTACACGATTAAAAACAGGTCCTGGAATGGGAGGAATCCAAGTGGAAAAAATAAGCTCTTCCTCAGTTACCAAGATTGGTTTTTCTTCAGTAAACATATTATTTATGCGTTTTAAGAAAGGTTTTGCAAGCTGGGCAAGGGGCCCTTCAGCATCAAGCACTACCTTTTCATTTTCTGTACTGGCATTTACTTTAAGCACTGAACTGTCATATACTCGCATGGGAACACCTGGTAAATTGGAGGGAAAAGTCAGGAATTACTAAATTAAATAAAATTAAGGATATTGAAGAATTTAATAATGATATTTATACAAATCCGATTCAGCATGATTATTTCATTTTTCAGGAAAGCTGAATTATTAAAAGATTTTGATTCATAATTTAGATATTTTATTTTTAAATTGGAATTGGTATATTTATATTATAATTTTATAGTTAAACTACAATATATTGTATTTTAATTTATTTTAAGTTATTAATTTAAATCTTATTATTGACAGAGATTTCATTAATTTGTATAAATATAGAGGTATATTTTATAGTTTATATATTCTCAAGCATGTCAACTGTGATATAATCAGTAACCTGGAAAAGCTTGTCTCTTGCAGGGCAAGCTTTGAAAGTCATAAGCGTTTCTTTTGCGGCACTAAGATGTAATTTTACAGAATCTATGGATTTATTTACTGCTGCTTCCTTTGACATGCCTTTCATATAAACGTGCGGCAGAGTTTCCGAGGTAAATTTTGATTTTTTGCCTTCAACTACTTCTAAAAATTCAAGAATATCATCAACAATCTGGTATGCAGTCCCAAGAGAATTTCCAAAGAAATTAAAACGTGCTGCAAGCTCATCATTAGCTCCTCCTGTATAAGCTCCAATGGAAGCGCTGACAGCAAATAGGGAAGCAGTTTTTTTGTAGATGCAGTCGAAATAATTATTCTCTTCAAAATTACCCTCATCAAATCTTAAATCAAGTACTTCCCCTGCCGCCATATCCATTCCTGCTACCCCAAAATCTCTGACTACTTTTTCTCCATAAGGAGAAATGAGTTCAATGGATTTTGCAATAAGATAGTCTCCGCAGAGAAGTGCCCTTGAAGGCCCGAATTTTTCAGGGGCTGAAGGCAGATTTCTTCTAAGAAGCCCCTGATCCAGTAAATCATCATGGATAAGGGAAGCTGAGTGCATCATTTCAATAGCAAGGGCTGCGCCAAGGCTTTGATGATACGAACCTGAGCAAATCTCACTGGACAGAAGAACGATAATAGGTCTGATTCGTTTTCCTCCGGTATTACAGACATGCTCTACCATTTTTCTCAAGCCGGATTCTTCCATCTCTGCTATAAAAGCAATTATTCCGGACTCAACATATCTGTATTCTTCCCATTCTTCGATATTCATCAATATTACTCCATAGAATTAAATGGGCTTCCGGCAATGAATCTATTTGCCTTAAACGCAAATGCACAAACTAAAATTTGGCTGAAATTCATTTAAATTCCTCCGCATTATAAGAGAGGAAATTATCCGTGTATCCTAGATGTATCTTCAAGTTTTCATTGTTTTCGTTTTTGAGCTGAGAATCTGATAGGTTCGAAGCTCTCTAAGAACTTCCGCACTCTACCCTGCTCATAGGGTTTGCATTTTTCCTGATAAATCCCAGACTGCCAGATAAATACCAGAATACTGAAGGCCCTTGAACTGGAAAATTATAATTAAACGGCTCGCTAAGGGAAAGCCCGACATTAGAATCAGAAACAAGCAATTTTTTTTCTTTTATATTCATTTAAAACTCCGTATAACATGTCATTACATTAATGTTTTGTTAAGCTTAGATGTGTTTTATTAATGAAGATATATAAAAATTAAGAACCAGCTAAAAAAATGATATTAAAAAATGATATAATATGTAATGTTCCTGATAGGATCTTAATAATTATATCTTTAAGATGAAAATTTAACTGGGCTTCAAATATTAAAATTAAATTAAAATTAAATAAGAAATAGTAAAAGTAATTTCAGAATAAATCAAGATCCTGACGTCTTGAAGCAAGATCCTGAGCGGCAACCTCTAATCCATTTGAACTTAAATTCAGATATACGCTTATACCTGAGAACAGGTTTGGCCTAAGAAAGAGATATTTATTTTATTATGAAATAAAATTTAATTTCTCAAAATACAGTGAAATAATCCCTGATAAAATTATATAAAACTAGAACAATTAAAATAAAAATATTATATTATTCGCTAACATGAGAAAATAATTCCATAAGTTTTTTGAATTATATATTTTGATTTTTGTAAAAAATATTTTGGGAAGATAACCGCAAAAAAAAGATAATTTATCTAAAAAAATCTATTAAAAACCGTAAATATTATTAAAATCTCGGCTTTAGTGAAAGTAAAAATTTAATACTGTTTAGACTATGGATAAAAAGTTATACATTTAATTATATATAATACAAATTAATTGCAAAAAAAGAGGTATGCAGCATAATAAAATCTGAAATATAAAAATTGGGTAGATAAAAGCTATATAAAATGAATGAACTTAACATAATAAAAAAATGATTAGTTTCAACAAAGTTACATTGCATAAATTTCAAAATTGTCCTGTGTATTTAAAAAATATTAACCTTATCTAATTTAGATTAAATTCTTCTGTCTGAATTGTCAATAAATGCAGAAGATTGTTTGATTATTGCTTTATTAATTTATCATCTTATTAATTTGTCATCGTATTAATTTATAACTAGATTATATAACAATTAATCAGGCAAGAAAAATTCTTTAATATTTCCGTTACTAGACAATTATACTCAGTAGAATCGAAAATTAAACTTAAAATTGTCTTAAAAAGCCAGAGATAAACTCTTAACAATAAACCAGTTCCTGAATTCCAGAACAAAAATAATCTAAACCCCAAGTATCAGTCCAGCTCAAGCATCATTCGCTTAAGGAAAAAAAGCTAAGAGCAAATAAGAGAGTCTTTTTTCATTGAACTCAATAAAAAAGAAGGCTATAATTATGAAATACTACTTTTCTTGAATGAACAGAGTAATGTAACAATAAGTCAATAAGTCCTCTAAGTAAACAAAGCAAATGAAAAGGGTATGTGCTGTTGCAATTAACAATGACTTAAAGAAAATTAATGGATTATTCTGGTTGCAGAGTAAAATTAGGATAAGTGAGCGAAAATTTTATATGTAACAAGTACAGTAGATGTGTTGCAATTTGCGTTGATGGTCTAGCGGCTATGACTTGGGCCTTCCAAGCCCAAAACCCGGGTTCGAATCCCGGTCGGCGCATTTAATTTTACTGGAGCTTTATTTTTCTCTTTTCTTATTTTTGTTTATATAAAATATACACTGTGCGAGGGTTGCCCAGCCAGGTCAAAGGCGATGGGCTTAGGACCCATTTTCGTAGGAATTCGTGCGTTCGAATCGCACCCCTCGCATTTTCTTCTATAAAATTTTTGTATTAACTCCTTTTTTGAAAAACTTTGAGTGTATTATTTTTTAGAGATTTAGCCGACAAAAGTAAGGGATCTAAAAGGCAATTTTCACCAGCGTGAAAAGGCATTGGAAATTATATAATCGAGTATTTATTTATGAGTCTATCCCAAAACTCTAAATTGAGCTATTTAATCTCGAATTTGAAATGATTAATCGATTTTCTGATAAGGAAAATAATTCTGAGATTCCTAACTTATTTGCAGAAAACTGGGTTTTGGGA
>JBNAKO010000286.1:0-16603 GCA_049706495.1 Methanosarcina sp.
GAAAAGTGCAGGGCAGTACATGCAGAACAAAATGCAATTATTCAGGCTGCAATTCATGGGGTAAGCATATCGGGAGCAACCATATACTGTACGCATCAACCCTGTATTCTTTGTACAAAAATGATTATCAACTCAAATATAAGAAGAGTTGTATATGCCTTCCCCTATCCTGATACGGATTCTCTTAAGTTTTTTACGGATGCGGGCGTTGAAGTGGAACATATCCCTTTTGAAGTAATAAAATAGGCGCTCACGAGTAATTAAGCTCTTATAAGGCTTTAAAACTTAGTTTTTTAGTTTATTCTATCTAAACTTACAGGAAATGCCTTAGAAAAACCAGATTTTTACTTTTTATTCTTTATATTTTAAATTAAGCAAATTTCATATGCTTTATTTTTTGCTTGATACTATTAATTTTGCTCTTTTATACTGCAGGCATGCCTAAGCAGTGGATAAGGTATATTAATTTATGAGACAACGATAAGAAGGGAAAAGAGGTGGAATAATGACTCAGGAACTAAAAGCTAAAGCATTGAAAATAGAGGATTTAATCGAATACCAGGAAGGGTCTGTCGTAAGTAGAGAAATCATTCGTAAGAATACAGGTACAGTAACTGTATTTGCCTTTGACAAAGGAGAAGGGCTAAGCGAACATACTGCTCCTTTTGACGCTATGGTTCAGGTAATAGACGGAAAGGCCGAAATTACGATATCCGGGAATAAAAATGTTCTTGAGAAAGGGGACATAATCATAATGCCTGCCAATGAACCGCATGCACTTCATGCTCTGGATAGATTTAAAATGGTTCTAACTATGATTCGCTCTTAATATTATCGTTTCTGAAAATAAATATTTTTAGAGAAGCAAAACAATCCGGTATCTAATAACCATATCTAATAATCGGTCTTGAGCGATTTTAAATTTCCGAATCCGAACCGAATCAGAGTTTAAAAATTTATATTTATTCTCGCAAAGAATTACATTTAAAATTGAGAGAGCCAGTTAAACATTAATCTAAATCATTATATTTTGGGCTCTTTTAAAAATGAGTGTAAATATTTGCGACCGGCACTATAGTTTATTTTGTGAGCTGATCCCAAAACACAAAATTACTTTTTAAATTATATTTTTGAAAATAGATTAAGTAGCGTACTACAGAATTGATTTTCAGATTTTAGAATTGATTATATAAAAACAGATCCCGGGATAGTATCTCATATTATTTTAGTCCATTAATATTCTAAGGCTAAAAGCGAATTTTAAAGCTCAGCTCTTTTTTTGAAGGCATCTAAGTCCTTTCTTAATTACGTCATACTCTTCAGCACGATATATTTCTTTTATGCAGGTATTTTCTTCACAATAATAATCAAGGCCTCGGATAACAACTGCAGGGATTCCCCCTGCCCCTTCTCCCATAAGAAGGTTAGCAGCCCCTGCTAATTCATCAACAATTGCTTGTTCTGTAATCTCAAGGGTTTTTCCAAACAGGTCTTTTTCCCCAATCCAGCGCTTTATAGGTTTTATCTTGTAAACCCCTATGGCAACCCCGGTTTGCCCCACTTTGAAGGCTCTTCCATTTGTATCCGTAATAATTACACTTATTTTTTTTCCGCTCTTAAGTTCAAGCTCTTTCCCAAGGATTGAAGCACTCATGTCCGAATTTTTCGGAGGGTAAAGTAAAAAACCGTCTTCAATATTTGATTCGTCGATTCCGGCATTTACACATGTATGCCCTGAAAGTGTTGTTACAAGCATAAAAGGCATGTCAACAAGAACTTCCCTGCTTCTGGAAAGGACGGCCTGGATAAATCTTGCATCTTTCCCGCTTCGGACTGCAAGCTCAAGGGCCTGTTCTCCAGGTTCAATATCTTCAAGTCTGAAGATTTCTCCCTCAGCTTTGGCAACAATTGTCGATGCAATAATAACAATATCCTTATCCTCAAATTTAATATTCTGAAAGATAATTGAAGGTAAGTCGTTTCCAGGTTGTATTAAAGGAATATTTTCTATAGCTATGGCTTCAAATTTCAAGCTTTTTTCCTCAGAAATTATTAAAAGATTAAAGGAACTTGAGTTTTAAGGGCGAACAGGAATTAAAAGAATTAATCTAAGACAATCAATTCTATTTTATTAAACATTCGAAGATTTCCTTAAACAAATTATTGTAGCAGTAAAGGCAGTAACCATAAATAAGACCACCGATATACTGAAACTTGCGGCGATGATGAGAGTTACCCCGACTGAGCAAAAGATGATGAGAGCAGTTTCCTGATGCCGCACTCTTTATCTATATAGGTTTATCTGTTTTTAAGCTTAAAGGGCTTTTTGTATATTTTTATAATATTATTTTTATCTTCTCAATGCCTCTTTTCTAAGAGCAACTCAAGAATTTTTATCTATTTGGCATACAAAATTAATCTGGGGTGCAAGATGAGCCAATATGATCTGAATGAAATTATACAAAAAATTAAGAATAAAAGCCCTTTTGATATGAAAGACAATGACAAAAACAGGCCAAGAAGTTTGAGAGTTATAATAAGTAAATTATACTATTCTCTGGATTATGAAAAAGAACCTCAGGCTACAAGGCAAAAAGTAACTCAGCTTCTCCTTTATCATGGGCAATTTACTAAGGAAGAAATTGATGAGATTTTTAAATCGTCCGCAAAAGAAACTACTGCATATTCTTTGGAATTTTTGAAACAAAATCCTGAGGTTGCTAAGGCTGAGGCTCTGAAAAGTAAAGAATTCCCGGACGAAGAAGAAAGGGATGGCGAGAGAATTAAAGAAACAAAATATATATTTCCGCGTTATGGGTAAAATGGATCTTTAAAGAGAACTTAATAAAATAAAACATTATTAGATATGTTCTATCTACTGGTAAAATTTTATAAATCCTAGAGAATAAATTTACAGGCAATATTTTTACTATTCAATAGGATTCAAAATTTTTATAATAAATTTCAGGTAATTCCAGATAAAATACCAGATAAAATATAACTCAAGGAATACTTATTGAGCTTTATTAATTTTTATTAAGTCAGAGAGAATCTTTATATCTTTTCTTAGCTTATTTGTAAGCTCTAATTTAAGGAAATATAATGGACTGAATATAATATCTCAATATGTCGAGAAAAACAACATGTCTTGAGAAAATATGAAAAGTACTGATGGGAAACTTACATACGGCTCTCCTGATTTTGATGTGACTGAGAATACCCGGTATTCCCAAGCAGCATATATAACTAAAGTTGCAATAGCTGTTAATATTTTATTGACAGGCTTCAAATTTATTGCTGGAGTTTTAGGCAATAGTTCGGCAATGATCGCCGATGCTGCTCATTCCATGTCAGATTTTATGACTGATATTGCTGTCATAGCAGGTTTAAAAATCTCAGAAAAACCCAGGGACAGCACACATAATTATGGACATGGAAAAATAGAAACTTTAGCTGCAGCTTTTATTGGGCTTGTACTCATTTTAGTTGCTTCTGGAATTTTCTGGGGAGGACTGCAGAAGATCTTTGCATTTTATAATGGAGAAACTCTTCCGACCCCCAGCCTGATTGCACTTATTGCAGCAATTCTCTCGATTGTATTGAAAGAATGGCTGTATCGTTACACCATAATATACGCAACTAGACTTAAGAGTGATGCCCTAACTGCAAATGCCTGGCATCACCGGTCTGATGCTTTCTCTTCGATAGGGACAATGTTCGGAATTGGAGGTGCAATTTTGCTCGGAGGAAATTGGGTGGTACTTGACCCGATAGCTGCAGTCATATTAAGTTTTTTTATTTTCAAAGTGGCACTTGATATTTCTTACAAGAACCTGAATGAACTTCTGGAAGCATCCCTTGATCCCGAAACTTACAAAAGTATCGAAGAAATTTTGATAACAACTGAAGGGGTTTTAGGTTTTCATGAACTAAAAACCCGAAAAATCGGAAATGCAATGGCTGCAGATGTCCATATTGAGGTCGATCCGGACCTCAATATTATAGATGCACATGAAATATCAACCCAGGTAGAAGACAGATTAAAAGCAATATGCGGGAAAAACGGATATTTCTCCATTCACGTTGAGCCCTGTTCCAATTCAGAATATTATAAGGGGATTTCAAAGAAAGGTAATCAAGCTAGATAAACCCGATAATGAGAATTTAAAAGTTTGGAATAACGTTTAAGCAAAAAGACTGAAAAATAAAGATATTCAGAATTCCCAAAATAAAGTTGAGATTTGAAAGAATCTTAAAAACAATAAAGACAATACAAAATCTACTAAAAAAAATACAAAGTTTACTAAAAAATATCAAACGCGTATTAAAATTAAATTTAAAATTTAAATAAAAATATATAAAAATTAAAAACTGCGAGAAATTTGCAGGATAACCTTAAATTTAAATTTTATCCAGTATTGAAGATATAAGATTTATCCTTCACTCACTCAATTTGTATTTTCTTTGAAGGCTCTTCCAGCTTCATTTTTGGAAGTGTTATTGTAAGGACCCCATTTTCCATCTTCGCTGTGCTTCCTTCTTCTTTTACAGTGGTGGGCAAGCGAACAGCACGATAAAAACGGGTATATGCTCTTTCCTTGCGAACATATCCTTCTTCTTCAGTCTCTTTTTCCTTACCTGTCTTTGCACTGATCTCGAGCATGTCTTCTTTAAGGTTAATCTCAACATCCTCTTTGTTAATGCCAGGCAGGTCCGTAGTGACTGTAAGCTTATCTTCTTCATCCTTAATATCAACTGCAGGAGTGAAGACTTTCCCGCCACCCCATTCTTCCATTGGCATAAAATCTTCAAAAAGCTGGTTTAGCCTTTCCTGTGTTCTTTTTATCTCATCAAATGGATCCCAACGTGTAGGTCCTGAAAATGATCTCCTAGCAGGCCATTTCATCTAAAATTCCCCCTTATGTAAAATTATGACACAGAAATATATGTGCTATTCTGAATATATTGAGAAAGGATATATACATTTTCCTGGTTAAATTCATTAAGATGTAGTTTAAAAAGGAATAAAAAATAATAAAAGAAAAAAGCCTTGTGCAGACGGTTAAAGATATATCTACATTTTAAAGTACTCAGAATTTTTAAAAAAGAATTAAGAGAGGTTACACCTGCCAAATGTCGCCCCTGGGTCTTTATTCTTTTTTATTATATCAAGATAGTATAGATTATAATTTATGGAAAAATTAAACATCTTACTTAATCTTTACAAGCATCCCTATAAGATCCGAACCTTTTACAATTCCAAAAGCTCCTTTTTTAACTGACTCTTCATCAAAAACCCGGGTTTCGTCGGAATCAACAATATCAGTCCTGTAAATAGCAAAAGGAATTGGATCCCACGTATGTGTTTTTAAGGAGATAGGAGTTGGATGGTCAGGAAGCACAAGGATTGTAAAGGCTTCATTTGAGGCTCTAGCGTGCTCAAGGATAGGAGAAACAATCCGGCTGTCGAAATCTTCAACAGCCTGCAACTTCTTTTCAATACTTCCTTCGTGACCTGCTTCGTCCGGAGCTTCTATATGGACAAAAACAAGATCTTTCTTTTTCAGAACTTCTATTGCAGCACTGGCTTTCCCCTCATAATTTGTATCCAGATAGCCGGTTGCTCCCGGAACCTCAATTACATCCAACCCTGCATATACTCCAATTCCTTTAAGAAGGTCGACAGCCGAAATAATTGCCCCTGTTTTCCCATACAATTTTTCAAAAGGTGTAAATGTCGGGGCGTGTCCCTGGCCCCATACCCAGATGGAATTTGCAGGATTTTTTCCCTCTTCAATCCTTTTCAGATTAACAGGGTGAAGTTCAAGTACAAGCTTTGAGTCTTCGATTAATTCGGAGAAGAATTCTCCATCCTTTCCATCAGGTAGATAGTCTCTTACTCTTTTTCCGGTAATATCGTGAGGAGGAGTAGATACGGTTTCTATCCCAAGGTTTTTCCTGGTAACCATCAGGTGTCTATAACTGATTCCAGGATAGAATCTAAGTTCTTCTCTCCCAAGTTCAGAGTCAAGGGTTTCAATGAGAATTTTTGCCTCATCACTACTTATATGCCCTGCACTGTAATCTTTGATCCTGCCTCGTTCAATTGTTATAAGGTTACACCTAAAAGCAACATCATCGTCTGCAAGAGCAACTCCCATACTTGCAGCCTCAAGAGGGGCCCTCCCAGAATAATAAATTGCAGGGTCATATCCGAGAATAGACATATTTGCAATATCGCTGCCGGGAGAAAAACCCTCAGGAATAGTTTTTGCAAGCCCTGTTTTTCCGTGAGCTGCAATATAATCCATAGCAGGGGTTCGGGCTACCTGGAGAATGGTCTTATTACCCAGTTCTTTTATTGGATAATCAGCCATTCCATCTCCTATCAGTATGGCATATTTCATTACTTCACCTATCTCTAACGTCTTACTCTTTCATCTCAGGAATAAAATATATTGTTTTCTACAGATAGCAATTCCTAATCAGAAACCTCTTAAACAATATGATAAAGACGTAATATTCTTTTCCATCTAATTTACACAAACATTATAATATAGTATCCATATCCTATACAGTTAGGTTGTCAGCGTAAAGCCTGTTAAATGCTGAGAAAGTCAACGTGTAGTGTCTTTTAAAGAAATAATTTAAAGAGAAAAATTTTATAGAAAGATGCCCTGTTGACAATAATTTATTTAAGATTAATATGAATCTAAATAATAATTAACAGTAATTAAAGTCACAATTATTAAGGGAAACATCCTAATAATAACAATAATGTAAAAACAACCTAGCCAATACTAAAACGTGGTCCGATCATGAAAATTGTAATGAAATTTGGAGGAACTTCCGTAGGGGACGGGAAAAAAATCCGTCATGTAGCCCACCTTCTAAAAAAATATTTTGAAGAAGGTAATCAGATTGTGGTAGTGACCTCGGCACTCAGTGGAGTTACCGACAGGCTTCTTGAAAATGCGCTCCTTGCCTCGACAAAAGGGAAAGTCTCCCTTGTTAAAGAGTTTAAGACAGAACTTACAAATAAACACCACGAAGCAGTAAGGGAAGCTATCCAGGATTCCAGGGTTGCAAAAGAAGTCCTCCAAATTCTTGACCTTCGTATTGATGAGCTTGAAAAGGCCCTGATCGGAATTTGTTATTTAGGAGAACTAACTCCAAGATCAATTGACTACATCTCTTCTTACGGAGAACGTCTGGCTGCCCCTATTGTTGCAGGAGCTGTCCGCTCTCTTGGAATTGCATCAACAGAATATACCGGCGGAGAAGCAGGGATAATAACCTCCTCAGATTACGGACATGCCAGGCCTCTGGAAAAGACCTACGAACTTGTAGAAAAGAGACTTGGATGCAGATTCGGATCTCAGGTCATTGTGGTTACAGGCTTTATAGGGGAAAATGAAGACGGAATTATTACTACCCTTGGAAGAAGTGGATCCGACTTTACAGCTTCAATCCTTGGGGCAGCTCTAAAAGTAAACGAAATCTGGCTCTGGAAAGAAGTAAACGGGATTATGACCACTGACCCGAGAATCGTACCCGAAGCAAAAACTATCCCCCAAATCTCTTATGCTGAAGCTATGGAGCTTTCTTATTTCGGGGCAAATGTACTGCACCCCCGCACAATTGAGCCAGCAATGCGCGAACATATTCCTGTACGTGTTAAAAATACCTTTAATCCCGAATTTCCTGGCACCCTCGTTGTTGCAGAAAAATTCCAGTGCAGGCACGTTGTAAAGGCAGTAAGCCTGATTAAAAATGTGGCTCTAATTAATGTTGCCGGTGCAGAAATGGCAGGAGCAGTCGGAACTGTAGCAAGAATTTTTACAGCCCTTGCCAAAGCCGGAGTAAATGTTGTTATGATCAGTCAGGGTTCTTCGGAATCCAATCTATCGTTTGTGATTAGCGAAGTGCACGTAGAACCAGCGCTAAATGCTCTTCATGCTGAATTCAATCGAGATATCGTAAAAGAGATTACTTCGGACAAAAACGTATGTGTAGTTGCCGTTGTTGGGGCAGGAATGGCAGGCACCCCTGGGGTGGCCAAAAGAGTCTTCGGAGCCCTTGGAAATTCCATGATTAATATTATAATGATCAGCCAGGGATCTTCTCAGTACAATATCTCTTTTGTAGTGCAAGCAGATGACGCTTTTGCAGCAGTAAAGACTTTGCACGGTGAGTTCGAACTGTATAACGGGAACGGAATTGAACAGATAGTACAAAATAGGCAGGAAGGGGCAGAGAGTGAGCGAAAAGCACCTAACATACGCTGATTCGGGCGTAGATATTGCAGAAGAAGAAAAAACTGTTAAGAGCCTGATTGGGAAACTTAACTATGTTCGAAAAGGGATCGGAGCCCCGCTTACGGATATAGGGCATTATGCAGGACTTCTAGACTTTGGAGAATACGCCCTTGCCCTTGCAACCGATGGAGTTGGCTCAAAAGTTCTTATTGCAAACGCGATGCAGCGCTGGAATACAGTAGGAATAGACTGTATAGCAATGAATGTCAACGATCTTTTGGCCATAGGAGCAGAACCTGTAGCTTTTGTGGATTATCTTGCCCTTGAGAAACACGAAGAAGGCTTTGCTTCTCAGATAGGAGAAGGGCTGCTCAAAGGGGCTGAAATCTCCAGGATGTCTATTGTAGGCGGAGAAACTGCAACTCTGCCAGACGTAATAAAAGGTTTTGATCTTGCAGGTACGTGTCTTGGGATTGTCAAAAAAGACCAGATTATCGAAGGAGGAAAAGTCGGGACAGGGGATGTTATTGTAGGAATTCCAAGTTCAGGCATCCACAGCAATGGGTATACCCTTGTAAGGAAAATTATAGAACAATCAGGATATTCCTATCACGACCCATGCCCTTATGACAGTTCCAAAACAATTGGAGACGAACTCCTGATCCCAACCAGAATTTACATAGAAATCCTTGATGTTCTTAAAGCCTGTGAAGTTCATGGACTTGCCCATATTACAGGGAGCGGACTTTTAAAACTAAGAAGGGTTACGAAACTCGGCTTTGACTTTTATGATCCTCTTGAGCCCCAGGCAATATTCAAGTTTCTACAAAAAGAAGGTAAAGTTGAAGATCTTGAAATGTACAGAACCTTCAATATGGGTATGGGCTTTCTAATTATTCTACCTGAAAAAGATGCTAAAAAGGCTGTAGAAATTACTGGTGGAAAAATAGTAGGGAAAATCGTAGAAAATGGAATCAGGGTTAAAGACCTGGTAATAGAATAACAGAATTTGAGTATATTTGAGTAAAATAGGACATGTAGCAGTAAATAAAGGCGATTAAATAAAGAGATATTAAAAATGAATAGAATGTAAATAGATGAATAGAAAGTAAATTAAAGATATGGAACTTATTGAGATTTAATTTAAAACCTGATTATTCAGATTTAATTCAGGAAAATTTAGAGGAAATTAAAGCTATTTTCCTCTATACAATATCTTTTTTGATTCTTAAAAACTTTTTTAAGCTTCTTCTTTCCACATATCCTTATAACTAGTGGGAGGAGTTTTAGGGGTTTTAAGAGGCTTATCTTTCTGCAGTGCTTCTTTCCCTTTATTAGCTTCCCTGAGTTTATTTATTTCTTTTATACTATCTTCATTATCTATTGTGAGAACAAAAGTCCCATGACAGGGCTTTGTATAAGGGAAGACCAGGGAGTTACCTTTAGCTCCCACAGCAACTGGGGGTATCCCTATTACATAGTAGTCCTTAAAGATTTTATATCCTGGAGACACATAATAAACTTCATCTGAGTTTTTCTCGATGTATTCTCTGGCTTCCTTAAAACTTATTCTTTCCAGGAGAATTTCATATTTCATTTGCTCGATACAGCTCATTTAACTATCTCCTCTATAACTTTATCCAGTCTGTTCTTAAGCCTGACAGGGTTATGCACATCTTTTGCAACTATCTTCTCAGTATCATATTCTATGCTTTCGGCCAGAGTGTCAGCATTTCTTCCAAATACTATAGAATATATCCTGGCCTGAGATATGGCACTCATAGTTGCACCATAAGTCATTCCTGAATCGTTATGCATAAATGCGAAACAGAAGTCAAAATCTGCTCTTTTCTCAATTATGTCCTCCAGGGTTTTATCCAAACTTACCAGTTTTTTTACATAATAGCCGTCAGAGTCAGAGACTTTTAAAAGCTTGAGTACAGCATCTGTGCCGGCAACTGTTACATCAAATCCTAACTTGGTCAACTTATGTGAGAGGTATAAAGCAATGCTTGTTTGAATTGGGATCTCGGGACATCCCATCATGAGGAGCACTTTTGAGCCGTTCATTATATTCATCTCTTATGTTATTTTATCTGTAAGCATGAGATAATGAATTAATTATGATTTCAATTTTTGCAATTGCGACTAACTAATGAAAAATTATCTGAGTTTATGCTTTTACCTTCTTTGTACATGAAACTCTGCACTCAAAAAATTCGGATGCCGGTAATTCATGTATGGTAGTTGCTACAATCATGCCTTCCCCGATTTCTTTTACAACCATTATAGGTCTGCCTTTGTCATCATTAAGCACTATTTGAGCATCAGTTTCTGAGAAATAACCATCGCAGCCTGCAGGAGGGATTATGTTTTCTGCAAGTTTTTGAGCATCGTGTTCGCCGACTGGATGAAGAGTGCAGGAATTTTCTTCCATAACATATTTCAGAGAAAAGGGAAGCCACTCATAATCATATTCAGGAACAAGAGGGCTGAAAATTAAAAGGGTTCCCCCTTTTGATACAAATTTTTCAAGAAAGCGCCTGTTCCGCTCGAGTCCTATACCTGTTTTTGTATATTGCTTATTTGCAAAGCCTGTAGGTAAGATTAGAATTTTGCAGGCAGGAAGATAAGGAGTCCCAAGAGATGTTGAGAGCGCACGGTTACATTCGAGCCCATATTCCAAGAACAGTTTCTCAAATAGAAGAGGGGAGTCCCATAGCAAAATCACATCACTCATAAGGAAGGATAGTAAACTCCCACATAAGAATTTATCTATCTTATTAATGTTTTAAATCTAAGGAAATAAAACCCTGATAAATATTCGAAATGTTATCAGGAAGAAAAAGAGAAAAATTCAGAAGAATGAGAGATTAGTCCAGGAATTTTTCTAAATTCAAATGTAATCATATGAGGATTGACAATTACCGTAAAGGGATAACCAATCGATTTTAAAGTATTTGAATAATAAGTAGTAATGAATTCACAAGCTTGCTGATTTGAATAATCATGAATTAACTTTATGTATTCTCTGCCTTCCTCAGTGCAGACCTCAATATCGGTCCCTATACCATCTGTAAGGTAAAATTCCTTAAAAATCATAATATGCTCAGCAAGAGTAAAGGCTTCAGGAGGTTTGCCTACAATAAGTTCAAAATTTCTTGCCAGGTCATTTGGAGAAGGAATATCTCCCGAAACAAAAGCTTCGAAAATCTTTCTATTTAAATTGATACGTTGATAATTCTGCTGCCTGTAGATTTTGATAAGATTTTTCCAGAATTCAGGTCTTCTTTGAATTTCTTTGCAGGTATTTTCCATTGCCCCAAAATATTGTTCAAGTCCTCTGGGAACCTTTTGATAGTTGAGAAATTCAGATTTTTTAAAATAGATTTTTGTTGCATTCGATTTACTAAATAGGCCCTGGACATCAAAACTAATTTGTTTTGCCATATAAAAAGCAAGGCTTTGGGCAATTATTTCCCTGAAACAGGAATTTCCATTTAAAAGCGTGAAATTTATAGTTTCAGGTTCGAATTCCCGGTTATAATCTGCATCAAGCCTGATTTTCCAGCCCATTTTTTCATAAAGAGCATTTAAATAAGTAATAATATCAGGAATTTTTTTAGCTTTGTTGGGATTAATCAATTCATTTACGATTGACTCATCAATTAATAACCCAGTATTTTTTTTAACAAGCCATTCTAAAAGGGTATGGTGAATTAGCAAAAACTCTCCTTCTTCGATTAACCTGTTCCTAAACTCTGCATACTGAGAATCTTTTTTTGAATCATTTTCCCGGGAATTGTTTGTTTTGCTGGTTAAAGCCTGGGAAGCCACTTCGATAGCATCTCTTATTGCCGCACTTAAATTCCCATTATTTTTTTCCAAATAAGGTTTTAATTTATCTATGTAGCACTGATCAATAGAGATATTCTTCCTGACTATCAAGTGGAGTTCCTCTTCAGCTTTTTTTAGCATTACAGGGAATCTAAACCCTCTGTGATACAAACATTATAATTTTCGTAAGCCAGATATTAAATTAGGGTTCATACTTATTAATTTTTTTGCTAGAATTAGAGCTTATAGTAAAAGCAAAAAATGAATTATTTTATTACATTCGGAAACAAAAAACAGATTGGAGCAATTAGCAAGCAAAAACAAAATAATCTAAATTTTTTAGAAAAATATAATTTCATTACTCAAATATATAGAAAGTTTTAACATATAAGAAATATAGAGATGTAGATAAAATTTAAATTCGTTTTATAATTTTTAAGGACGGATGTGAATAGAAATATGAGAATAAAAATATGGAATAAGAATATGGGAATGGGAATGTGTGAAAGGAGAATTTTAGCTTATAGTAGTTAGAAAAATGGATATGCCTTTCAGAATAGCAAGAATTTTTAATCTATAATAATTAGAATTATAAATTATAAAATTTAATAAGGTTCAAAAAGCTTAACAGGTTTCTGAAAACTCAAAAATTATGAGATTAGATACAGTTTTTGCCTCAAAGTTATAACCTGCAGATTCGAATAGTTTTGAAAAAAGCTCAACAAGCTTAAAAATTACTTTTTCATTGGAAAATTGATGTCTGATTTTCACATACATTTTCCCACCCTCATTAATCCTTTCAATATCACTCACAAGCTGAGCAGTGGAAATTAATTTTTTGCAAATAACAAAAAGCTCACAGAAAGGAATATCCTGGATAGGCTTACCTGCAAATACTTCAAAAAAGCTTGTTATGTCAGGCACATCCCCTGCAAGAAAAGCCTCAAATAAATCCCTGTTAAGGTCTACTCTTTCATATCTATGAAGCCTGTATCTTTCTACAAGAGAAGTCCAGAAATCCTGTTTAGTTTTAATTTCATTTATAGTATAATCAAGTGTGCCAAAATTTTTTCTAACTCCGGGAGGAACTTCATTATCTGACCTGTATTCCTCAAGAAAGATCCAGATAGAGTTTGATTTCCGATGAACAAAAGAAACATCAAGATTCAGGTAGTGGCCAAGAAAAATTGAAAGCATTTCTGCAAGAAAAGCCCTTAAGTTGGCATCTCCATGTTCGAGTATGATTACCTCATTTTTATCTTCTTCCCAGAAACTGATTGAAGCTTCAATTTCCCAGCCAAGATTCTGGCTGCGCTTATTTAAATACTCAAGGAGATCGGTAATAGTTTTTATCTGATATGGATTAAAGAGTTCACTTACAAGTTCATCATCAATGAGAATTCCATCAGTATTTTCTACCAGCCATCTGAAAGAAAGCTGGCTTATAAGAATACATTCTCCACTCTCAATCAAACTGTTCCGAATTTCAGGATACTTAGTAGAACTATCTGTAAAATAATCCAGTGCATCGTCTATAGACTGATGTCCTTGAAGAGCTGCATCTGCAAGTTCTATTGCATCTCTGATTGCAGCACTGAGGTTTCCATTGTTTTTATCCAGGAAGGGCTGCAATTTTTCGAGATATTCGTCTTCCATGGAAACGTTTTTACGGATCAAAAGTATCCTGCCTCTTTTAAAAGCGTTTTCTGGCATACAGTCTTTAACGCCGGCAACCTGCTGGATTTAAAGTCTATATATAGTTTATCTGATTAGCACGTATATATATAAAAGTTATTATTAAAATTCTTCATCAAATGGAGCTCTTTTAATCTCTCTTTCAAGTGTTTCAGGGCTCGAAAAATCGAAAATTAGGAGTTCTGAGACTGAGAACACACTGAATTTATGCCAGCTCGCATCAAATACATCAGATATTAATTTTATGAATAGAGAAATTACTTTTTCGTCAGAATAGGTATGCCAGATTTTTATATATTCTCTCTCTTTACGAGTACAAATTTCCACATTGTCAGCAAGCTGGGAAGATATTATAAAGCATTTAAAAAGAGGCAACAGTTCGGCAAGTGGAATTTCATGAACGTTCCTGTGAGCTTTAAATTCAAAGTATTTTGTGAGATCCGGAATTTTCCCTGCTACAAGAGCCTCAAAAAATTCTCGGTCCAGGTTTACTCTCTGATAGTTTGATTTATTATTAAGTTCGGCAAGGGTTGTCCAGAATTCAGGTTTGTTTTCTATTTCCCTGAAAAGCAGCTCTTTAGAACCAAAATATTTTTTTATTCCGGGGGGTACCGAATCAGGATCATGGCTGGAAAAATGCTTAAGATAGACAGATATCGAATTTGATTTTCTATGCAGGGCTTCTACATCCAGATTCATCCAGCGTGAAAGAAAGATACATACTATTGCTACAAGTATCTCTCGATAACTGTGATCTCCACCCGTAAAATTTATTATTGGACTATTTTCTCTACCTTTATTGAAAGCATAAGAGATTTCAAGGCCCCAGCCCATTTTTTTACTGCAGTCATTTAGCTATTCTGCCAGTGTAGGAAGTGTAGTAATTGTGTAAGGATTGATCAGTCCATTAACGACTTCTTCATCTGCAAGCCTGCCTGCAGAATTTTTAACAAGCCATTTCATTAACTGCTGATTAATAAGAAGATATTCCCCAGTCCTGAGAAGTTGCTCTTTTGTTTTGAATTTTTTATTTTCCTGCTGGCTTTCAATAGGCCATTCATAATTTTCAGAGTTATCAAAATTAGAGGCTGCAAGATCTATAATTTCTCTAATTGCTGCACTCAAATTTCCTTTATTTTTTTCGAGAAAGGGATGTAATTTTTGAAAGTGAGCTTCATCAATTGAAATGTTTTTTCGAATCACACAATCCTCAACCTATTTTTTAAAATTAATATATCCAGAAAATTTTGATCCAGCGTTTTTATCGTTTTTATTAGAGATTCTTTCAAACTGCTATACCCGAATTAAAATCTTAATCTAGAAGATTTTATAACTTTTATTCTTGACTATGTTTTTCAGAAGTTCCTATATACTAATAACCAGTGGTATATCCTTAATTTTTCGCTGAATTTTTGAATTGAGATTTACTTTTTTGTTATTTAATAATGATTATTACTTGTTGACGGATATTTCTTAAAACAAACAAATATTTATATTTTATTATTTCATCTTGAAAATATTAATTCTCAGGAGGCTTAAATCTGGGATGTTGCTTGTTAATTTATATTTAATTAATAATTTATAAAAAATTGCTCATTAAATTAAACAATTATTACAAAAAGTAGGATACCGGAATGGCTTTAAGTAGTATAGATATTACCTACCCTCATGAATTGCGATAAAGAAAGGCTTAACAAAGTGCGGATGATAGCAGATTATCAGTTTGGCAGGGGTATTGGAAAGGAACTTTTTCCAGAAAGTTCAACATTTCAGCTTTCCAGGACAAAAAGAGTCCGCCAGGTGCTTTATTCAGGGAATCGGATAGCTACAGCAAGAGCAAAGGATGGTTTTTTTACCCTGAGTATTGAAGGAGCTTCTATCGTCCATAAACTGTTACCTGAAAAAAAGTTAAGAGTTGTCGTTTCTGAAGAAGCTGCACCTTTTGTAGAAAAAGGCAAAACTGCCTTTATAAAACATGTAATTGAAATTGATCCTGAACTTCGAGCTGGAGAAGAAGTTCTCATAACGGATAAAACTGATAGACTGCTTGCAACAGGGCAATTACTTTTGTCTTCTGCAGAAATATCTGCTTTTGAAAGTGGAGCAGCTGTCGATGTAAGAGTAGGAATCGCTTCAAAAAAAGAGAAATAAACTTTACTATTGATAAGGGATTCAGAATTCTGAACAACAATAAGTATTCTTCCAGGCAGATCTCTTGATTTTGTTGGAGTCCTTGTATATACTTTGAGATAAATCCGGATAAATGACTTTAACAATCTGAATTATAGGAAGAGAACCATTTAAGAGAGAAATATGCACTTAAAAAGTAATACCTGAAAGATAAATATTAGATTTTATATTAAAAATATAAACTATTTTAGATTTTCATAATCTGTATATAGTTAAATGTAATTCAAGAAAGCTGTTTTCTGCAATACATCAAATACAACAAAAGAAATGAATAAGAATATATTATAAGATGCTATTCTTGATGATATTATTCAAAAGAAGTAGAGTTCAAAATAATTAAAATATGATTATAATTGGAAAAATAAGCTTATAAAAATCCAGAAAACAGTTTCCCCCGGAGAGTGAAAGTTATTTCAGAGCCAGAACAGATCCTTAAATCCCTCCTGGTTCCCGATAATACCAGAATAGAAGCAAATAAAATCTCAGTAGATGGAGACGTTATTGTCGGTAACCATTCAATTATCGAATACAGTATATTTGGAGATACGGTTATCATGGGAGAAGGCGTAACCGTTTCTAGAGATGTAGTTGCAAATTCGGATGCCAGAATTGATATGTGGTCA
>JBNAKO010000287.1:0-2240 GCA_049706495.1 Methanosarcina sp.
TCTCATGGTTTCATCTACTTTTTGGATTCCTTCCGGAATTTCTCCCCCTTTTGGGACGAGTTTTACTGCAACAGGAGAAGTCTCAAGTTTGAGGCAGTTGACTATTTCCTGGCCATAGGCGTTTATATCCTTAACATCCATATTTTAAACTCCTTTTCTAATGTTTAATTCCATTTAATTTGTAACTTATTAAATATTGCTGAGTTCCGACATATACTGAAGATTTCTGGCAGTATTCTCATTTGTAAGTAATATAGTTTAATAACTTACTTAACAGCAGAAGTTGGAAATAGCTGAGTACAATAAATAAAATAAAATAAAATAAAATAAAATAAAATAAAATAAAAAAAGATTTAGAAAACTTACTATTTATTTATTTTTGGCTTGCATTTATTGCTTGATATATGTTTGTCAGATATTTATTCAAGCTTATCAAAGATAATTTCCATCTTTCCCATTTGTTTAGCGAGATTTTTCGAAATCATGCCGTTTTCAAGCCAGCAGGCATTCATAACTGTTGCAGGGATAAAACATGTGGGAGTAAGTGGAGCTTCTGCCATCTTTTGAGCAATTATAGTATCTGGTCCACCCATTAAATCTTTCATTTCCATATCAAAGTGATTACCCCATTTTCGGAGTTTTTCGCATGAGGTTTTTATATCGATATGAGTTTTTTTCCCCTCTTTTGTAGCTATTACTTTTGTTGTGTGCCCGCAGATAGTGTTTAGTGAAATTTCTGTAACCATATTTTTTTTTCTCCGATTTTTTTGAATTTTATCTAAATGATTTAATTATTATCTTTAAGAATTTTAATTAAGACTGAAACAAGGACATGTGGAAATTTTAATCAAAAGTTTATTGTTTAAAGTTCTATCGTTATTTCTATTGCAAGTCTGGGTCTTTAAAAGTCTCATTTATTTCATTTATTCAATTTCATTTTATATAAATTCAAATGTATAGTTATATACCTGCTTTTTATGAATATTTCTTAAACTTAATTGAGAACCTATTCAGGCTTATTTTTCAAATTTTGATGGGTTTACAATTTAAATATAAAATTTTAGGAACCCTAAATATTTATAATCTCAAATTTATATAGCTTATTATAAAAATAAAAATAAAAATAAAAATAATAAATAGTAAATGGTTAAAATCTTTAATCTATTCACTTTCTTAATTTTATTCTCCGAAATAGAAACTCTGGATAACAATTATATCATTTAAAAAGTGGGCCTGGTAAGGAGATGAAAACGAAATTAGAACAGTTCCTTGTAAAAAACCCAAATCCTGTGTTTTCTGTAGAAAGGAATGGGACTATTTTTTATTCAAATGAAGCGGGTAAACTCTTTTTAAAAGAGTGGGGTGTGAGTGTTGGAGAACCGTTACCTCCTGATATGCTGAATTTTATTGGAAGGGGGATTTTTAAGCTTAATATTGAGAAGCTGGAGGTTAAAGTTGCAGAAAAAGTTTTTTTGCTTAATTTTCATCCATTAAATGAAGAACAATGCATAACTGTGTACGGATTTGATATCACCGATCAGAAAAAACTTGAAGAAAAACTTCGTAAAAAGGAAAAACAGAATGAAGTACTCCACCAGATAGGGAAAACAGCCCTTGAGGACGAAAGCCTTCAGACATTTATAGATAAGACTGTAAAGTTGATTACAGGTATCCTTGACCTTGAATATTGCAAAATAATGGAATTCATGCCTGATGGAAAGTTTCTTTTAAGAGCAGGAACTGGATGGAAGCCGGAATATGTAGGCAAAAATATTGTTGGGGCGGAAAATGGATCCCAGGCTGGATATACCTTACTTTCAAAGACACCTGTGATTGTTGAGGATTTCGAAAAGGAAACACGCTTTAAAAAACCCGAAATTCTGGAAGTTCATGGTATAGCCAGCGGGGCTAGTGTTATAATCGGTAGTAAAGAGAATATCTTTGGAGTGCTTATTGTTAATTCTACAAAAAAGGGAAAATTTACAGCAGATGATACTTATTTTCTCAATTCGGTAGCTTTTTTGATTGCACAGGTAATAGAACGCAAGAAAGCCGAAGAAGCTCTCAAAGAATCATATCTCAATCTTGAAGAAAAAGTAAGAGAACGTACAACAGAACTCGAGAAAGCTTATGCCTGTTTAAAAGAAAGCGAAGAACGCCTTATTGAAGCTCAGAAATTGGCTCATGTAGGAATTTATGACTGGAATATTGCAACTGATGAGGAATACTGGTCTGATGAA
>JBNAKO010000288.1:0-2275 GCA_049706495.1 Methanosarcina sp.
ATCTGGGGATTTTATTTGTTTTAATATTTGTGATGATTTTAAGCGTTCCCTGTGCTTTTTGCCTCAGTCCTGCCCCAACTGTGTATGTTTCAGGAGACGGCAGTGGGGATTATAAATGCGATGGAAAAGATGACCATGTACAGATAAATCAGGCCCTTAAATTCGTCTCAGGCAATTCGAAATATACAACAGTTCATTTGAAAGGTCCTTTTACGTATGTGATTGATGACAGCCTTTTAATCGGGAGCAACACAATTCTTGAAGGAGATTCTACTGTTGTCCTTAAGCTTGCTAACAATGCTGGCTGGCCTACAATGAAACCTTTGATAAAGCAGATGAGTAGTAAAGGTAACAGCAATATCGTAATACGAGGATTTGAAGTAAATGCCAACCACGATGGAAATCCAAAAGTTGTCAAAGGGAAAGGATATTACAATATAATGTATTTTACTCACTGCAACAATGTAAAAGTATGCAATATGTACATGCATGATGGACATGGAGACGGGTTAAGAATCAAATGGGGGGACAATGTCCAGTTCTATAATAATAAGGTGTATAAGCTCGGACATGATGGGTTTTTTGCAAGCGAATGCAAAAATGTAGAAGCCTGGAATAACAAGATAACCTGCAGGACTAACAGCGGTCTACGAGTCTGGAACTCGAACAATGTCAAGTTACATGACAATACTATTGATTCATTTTATCTAAGAAGTACAGGGGGTCCAGGGATCCAGGTTGAAAAGTCTGCTGGTACTATGGATAAAATAGAGATTTACAATAATGTATTTGACAATACTTACGGGCCTGGAATCTGGCTTTTTAACTATGATACTGCAGCGTCAACTAAAGAGCAGGGGAAAAATATCTATATTCACCATAATATCTTCTACAGCACAGGCACAAATACTGGAATTACCTGGGTGGGAGGAATTGTTGCCAGTGGCTTTCATAATACTTTGATTGAAAATAATGTGTTTGATGGAGTATATCACGCGGCTGTTGCAAATATATATCCAAGTGGATATTCTCCGGATTACTCTCTAAAAGCAGGTAAATATGAAACTTATATGCGCAATAATATAATCGTCAACACTAGGAAACGTATTAAAGATCCTAGTGGAACCGGATATGGAGTTATAAATTACCTTTCTGACACCCATACAATTGTCCTTGACAATAATTGTCTTTACAATAATATTGCAGGCAATTACAAGAACTGTAAATCTACAACTGATATCTATACAAATCCTTTATTCGCAGATCCGAAAAACCATGATTACCATTTGCAATCTCAAGCAGGCCGCTGGAATGGGAAAACCTGGGTAAAGGACAAAGTAAACTCTCCCTGTATTGATACCGGATATAAAGCTTCTGATTATTCAAAAGAACCTGAAAATAACGGGAATAGAATAAATATAGGAAGATATGGAAATACACAATACGCATCAAAATCAAAGGCTTAATATTGTTGATTTTTAGCTTATTTTTATTTCCAATATTTTTTAAATTCTAATTTTTGCAGTCTCAATTCCTTTTTTTGATTTTTTTTCCTTTAAGAAATGTATTTTCCAAATCTTACAGGAAATGAAATCAAATTTACCTGGAATTTGCAGGTTTATTAATAATTTATAATTATTAAATTTGCTCGTCACTTATTTTATCGTAAATAGTTTATTCCCGAATCCATTCTTATTTATAAATCTCCCCATTTAATAATCTCCTTTTATTTCGCAATGAAAATTTTAAAATAGATGAGCACATCTTCTATATTATATGAAGACAGTTATAGCCTTGACTGTATAATCAAGTTATTAAGGAAAAGTTAATTTATTTGTGATTTTTCAAAAAGTAAATAATTCCAAGATCCAATGTAAAAAATAAAATGAACTTTCTATCTAATATTCGAAAAAAAACCCTCTGATTGGCAGCCAACTCATGATTGCGATGCTGATCCATTTCAACTCATGTTGTACTATAAAAGTCGGTATCAAAATTTTCTTTAATATATTGATTATAAAAAATCTTGTTTGTTCTACCGTTAATAATCATAATTTTTGGGGAGATTATATTTGATAAACTGTGAAAATTTTTATGTTGAATACATCGTAAATAATGTTATGGTCACTTTCGGGTGGTAGTAATGTTGAAAAAAAATCTGGGGATTTTATTTGTTTTAATATTTGTGATGATTTTAAGCGTTCCCTGTGCTTTTTGCCTCAGTCCTGCCCCAACTGTGTATGTTTCAGGAGACGGCAGTGGGGATTATAAATGC
>JBNAKO010000289.1:0-8472 GCA_049706495.1 Methanosarcina sp.
TGTATTCGATGGTCAATAGAGTTAAGCGCAGGGTATCTTGCTTTCCAAAGGCTACCTATTACAAGCCTAAAGAAATACCTCTTTGCTGTCTGGAAATCAATAATCTATCTATAGAAGAAATTGAGGCTATTCGGCTTTGTGACCTTCTTCAGATGGAACAAAATGAAGCTGCCGATAAAATGGGAGTATCCCGGAAAACTTTCTGGAACGACCTCCAAAAGGCAAGACAAAAGATAGCTGATGCACTTGTCAACGGAAAAGCGATCGAGATATCCGGAGGGGAATATGTTAATACTGGAGAATGCACTGTCAATTTTCTCTGCAAAGAATGCGATTATGTGTGGGAATCAAAGTATAGTCACACTCGTCCGGAAAGTTGCCCGAATTGTGGCTCAAGCCTGATTTTCCGCCTTGGTGGCGATGGAAGAGGTAAGAGGTTTATTGAGAATGATTACTGCTGCCCTAAAAAAAGGGAAAGAAACAGCAATATTAGTGAAGAAAGCAAAACAAAATGAAAATAAAAGATATATTATCGAGAGCGATACAGGACTGTAGCCTGCTGTATGTCCAGGGAACTCGTTATTCTGATTGTGAGCTTAAATTGGATTTTAAGATATGTTCAAAGTCATTCCTTCGAGAGGAATCAGGATTAAACCCTAATTCTGTATATTCAGCGTGGGTCACTGCTCGCCAATAGGATTTTTTCTTTAAGTTAAATTCATTGTAACCGAGTATCTGGTCCTCGTATATTTCACTGAAAAGCTTGTTTTCTGCAAATGTCCCAAATCCACGCAGGCAACAATCGTCTCCTTCAAGATTTGTACCTGCTAACACTCTTTCTAAAAGCTGCCTGTACTCATTTCTCTTTTTAATCAACTCAGCTTCTGTGCAATTTTTAAGGTCAATTAATTCTATGTCATTTTTATTTGCCCAGGAAATTATTGCTCTATTTTCCTCCTCGCTGTTCAGATTAACAAACTTTAAGAGGGGGTTTAAACTACATTGCGGATCATTATTAAGATACCAGCTCCCATTCCTATCCATCTTTACTGCTCCTTCTTTAATTTTTAATTTTTATTTTCTTATTAAAGAATAGTTGCCTTCCTGCTATAGACTACCTGTGTTAGACTGAACTGAATTCTAATGGTTTTATGGTCTGATTCTTTATGAGGTTTCCAGCATTAGCCATATCTTCCGATATTTACTGAATTGTTACCTTTACTCGAATCCTTTGAAGGATCTGAGGAGCGGTATCCGTTGCCAATACAAGGGGAGTTAGGTTTGAGACGGTAATCATGTTTATTCTGGTTTACAAAGAGAGGGTCTGCATGGATATCTGTAGTTGAGTTCGTATTTTTATAATTTCCACCCGTATTATTATAGAGGCAGTTATTTTCCAGCACAAAAGTATGGATCTCAGGAAGATAATCAATCACGCCATATCCTGTGTCATTCGGATCTTTTGTGCGGTTCCTGGTGTCAACTATTATGTTGTTTCGAACAATCGTTTTGTATCCTTTGACCTGAGGAGAAAGCTCAACAGAATGGTCCAGGTCTGCAGACGGAGGATACATATGGATAATTGCTCCATGATACACGCCGTCAAAGACATTATTTTCAATAAGGGTGTCATAAAAACCACTTGTAACTATCCCTCCTACCCAATCGATATCAGGATTTGTGCCTGTGTCGTAGAAAGTGTTATTATGGATATAGACATTCCGGGCCTCTTCTTTCGGATAGGAATTTCCGTAACCTATCAGCCAGATTCCTGGTCCATATGTATTATGAATAGTATTATTGTATACTTTTACGTCGTTAACAACGCCTGTTGTTTTCTCAATCAAGATTCCAGGTCCACCTGCACTCCAGTCAAAAAAGGAATTGATCACATTATTGTGAAATTTCACGTGGTTTGAATTTAGTACCCTGAGCCCGCTATTAGTTCTACAGGTTATTGTGTTTTTCCATGCCCCTATGTTCTGGCAATCTATGGCATAAAGCCCATCGTGTCCCAATTTATACACTTTGTTATTGTAAAATTTGATATTGGAACTTCTCTCAACTTTTAACCCATCTCCATGGCCGTCATGCATGTACACGCCATGAACATCTACATTTTCGGAATCAAAGAAATGAATCAGGTTATAATATCCTTCTCCTTTCCTTTTATCCTGATTATTATCATGATTTCCGTCAATTTGGAATCTTTTTACAGTAACTCTATTGATTCCGTTACTGTCTTTCTGAGTTATCAGAGGCTTATTGCGTTGCCATTTTGCGTTATCTTTAAGTTTAATTACAGCCGACCGATCTCCTTCAAGGACTGTATCGCTCCCAATTAGAATACTATCCGAGATAACATAAGTATTCGGGCCTTTCAGGTAAACTGTCGAAAATTCCGGATTTTCTGCAACGTAAGCAAGGGCCTGATTTATTTCTATCTGATCATCAGTCCCGTCACAGGTAAAATTTCCGCTTCCATCGCCAGCTACATATACTGCCTTATTTGACACCTTAGGAAAAAAGTTAGACTCCAGCGCATGAAAAATGAATATTCCCAGTATAATCGAGAAAAAGAGAATTATAATAAAAAATCCTGTTTTCTTCCTGTTTTCCTGTAGGTACCTGAGATATTTTTTGTCCATTTTTATCCCATACTTTTAATCATAAGTTATGCTAATTAAAGGAATTTAGAGAGAATTATGAGTAAATTAAGGTTTCTGATGTATAATTCTCAAAGTATATTAGAGTAGCCGATTTTTTCATGGTTTAAATAATAAAAAATATTTAAAAAATACTTAACTGAATAAATGGAGATAACGGGAGAAAACTATTGGTAAAAAATTAATTAAAATTTTTAATAATTAAATGGTGATTATTCTAAAGTTGCTAAGGCAGGCAATAGTTATTACAGGACATAGATATTATTTTTGATCTGGAAAGCTATTTTAGAGATTTACAATTTTGCATTTACTCCTGTGTTTTTCCCCAGGCCGCTTTTTGTTTTTCCTCTTTATACTCAATTATAAGATTCTGAAACATGTAAATTGTTTCAATATGTTCATTTAAAAGATCAAAAGTCAGACCGTCACGAAGATTTCCATTTTTCCAGCCAGTCTCGATCCAATCCGTATATTTTTTTAAGTTATCAAAAATATGTTCCAAATCCTCAAGTGTAGGTCTCTCAGGATATTCCCTCTTTTCTGCTTTTTTCTTCACCTGAGGACCTAATTCGTTTATACGGTCTTCAAGATCTCTAACCTGAGTTTCAAGGGCTTTTATCCTGACTATATCAGCTTGATTTTCTTGTTCCATGATTAATAAAAGTCTCCTGGCTTTTTATTCTTATTCTTCTTTCATCCTCTTATCCATCATGCTAATATCTCAAAATAAAATTCAGGATTTTTTTAAAAATAAAGTAAATTTAATAACATCGGAAAATAATTATAACATTCAAACATAGGGTAGATCAACTTTTAAAAAAAATACTGTCTAATTTTAAAGGGAATTTAAAGAAATATTATCTACTATCTAATTTGGGAAATTATTTGGGTAAATTGGGACTCGACAGTTATTAAAAATCTTTAAACTCTTAAGGGAAAATATATATAAATTAAAACCTAATTTTATTTACACTTTATTAAAATTTTTAAGATATGGGGGCATTTCTCTTTGTTTTTTAGTTAATATTTTCAAATTGTTATTTTTAAATATCCGGATTAACCGATGAATTAAATCTTAAATGAGTTATTGTTACCTTTTTTTGAATGAACTCGAATAGAAATTGATATTTTTAGATTCCAGGTCAGCAAGCTTTGGGAGGGGTCTCTGACGAAAAATTTAAAAATTCTTATGATAATATCTACTTTAATTTTTTTCTATGTTGCATTAAGCAGTTCTTCAGCTTTAGCGGCAAATATCATAATTGATAAACAGGCAGGCCCGGATAAACCGGGTTTTTTTCATACACCCAACCACGCAAACGATGCAGCCTGCATACAGAAAGCGCTGGACTACTCAAAGAGTGGGGATACAGTAACTATCCGTAAAGGAGATTATTACCTTACAAAACGAATATATCAAAAAGGCAAAAATCTGAAAATAACAGGAGAAGGAAAAGTAACTCTACATATTCAAACCCCTGAAAAAGAAATTTATGGAATTTATTTCACGGGGACATTGATTACAAATAAAAAGTTGCAAGCTAATGCTAAAAAAGGTTCTTCTCAGGTGGTCTTAACCGACGCTTCTAAAATTCGGCAGAATGACCTTATTAAGATCTGGAAAAATGTTCAGTGGTGCCCTCTTGATTATCCTAAGCAAATGACAGGAGAGTTATATGCTGTCAAAAGTGTGAAAGGAAATGTTGTTACTCTAAATCAGCCTCTTCTTAGAGATTACAGCCTATCTGAAAATTCACAGTTTGAAGTATATAGACCTGTACAGATTCATATAAAAAATATAGGAATACAGGATACAGGTGCTACAAAGCCTTACCATCACGGGCTCGTTATGGAATATTGCAAAGATAGTTCTGTAACTAATTCATGGTTTAAAGATAGTGGGTTTGGAGCTTTATGTTTATATTCCTGTTTTAATATAGACGTTAATAATAATGAGATTTACAATTCACTTCTACCAGGAAGCGGATACGGAGTAGCTGTATGCAGCGGTTCGGCTTTTATCAAGATAGAAAAAAATCACATAGAGAATTGCAGACATGCAATTACAGGAAATTCAGCTGAAACCAGATCTTTAAATCGAGATATCTTGATTGCTGAAAATACTCTTATAGGAGCAAAGATTGACGGGTCTGCGGTTATTGATTCTCACCCTGTTACTATTGATTATATCGTAACTGGAAATAAGATATATCCACAGCTTCCATGTCATTTTGCATTTTCGGATGGGACCCTGGAGTCTACTTTTTCTAACAATCAAATTATCGGAGGATTTGGAGGGATATCCAGACGCGGCAGTGTAAATAATGGAGTACATATTTATGAAAAAAATAAATTTGATGGCATATCCGGGAACATGTATCAGGCAGGAAATAGTGGCACAGGAAACATTCTTATAATCAGAAATAACCTTCAGAACCGTGGGACATATGGAGTTTATTTTTCAGCTAAGGAAAGCTTCAGGAATATTGTAATAACTGATAACACATTCAGCAACCTTTCACACCAGGGAATTTATCAGAAATTTTTAATTGATGGCATAAACCTGAATATCTCTAAAAACGTTTTTAAAAATGTAAAATTGGATGGAGTATACATAGACGGGAATTCTTTGAAAAATAGAGCTGTTAAAATCCAGAATAATATGCTCATAAATGTTTATCCGTCAAAATCCCCTTCAGGAATTACAATTAAAAATATCAAGAGTCCAGAAATTAGCGGAAACAAGCTATTCAAATCCCCTGTTGCTGCTTTTTCTACGTCACCAACTTCAGGCTATGCCCCTTTAACAGTAAAATTTACTGACAAAAGTACAGGATCCCCAGCCTCCTGGAAATGGGATTTTGGAGATAAGACTTACTCAACTCAAAAGAATCCTGTGCATAAGTATACCAAAGCAGGAAAATATACCGTCGCTTTAGAAGTAACCAATCCTGCCGGTAAAAATAAGACTACAAAGACAGTACAGGTCAAAACTTCATGAGTAGAGTAACTCTTAGAAGGTAGACCTTTTAAAGTTTAATTTTTTTGGAAAAATAACTCAAAACAAAGATTAAAATTTATAATGAGAAATATCAATAAATCAAGAAGCAAACAGAAAAAATGATAATTTCAAAAATAAGACACTTAATTATATTTTCTTAAGAGATATAGGAAAGTACTACATTCACTTTCCTATATTATTTTTCTTCCTTTTTTTCAGGTCTTGTTTGTTTTCTGAGGATAATAAAATAGAATTTTTATCCAAATTCAATAAAATTTGCTAGTTTTGACTGGTTTATTTTTGTTTTCTGTTTGGCACACCCTGCAGAACTGTAGGGATTCTGTACTTGTCAAATAAGTAGAATATTATAAATTTGCAGACCAGCTCAAAATATATATGTTTACTGTATTAATTTAATGTAGATGTAATAAATTTGTAATAAATATCCTATATAAGAAATGCACATGAGGAGCTGAGTTATACGATAAAGATTCAGAAACAGATTAATGAGGACCACACATTCTTTTCATTTAATAAATTAATAAATAATTATAGTTTCATTTGCCAAATAAATGTCATCAGCCTCCATAAGAAGGGTCATTATTAGTCCTTTAAGGAGCTGGTGATATTGAAAAAATTACTTTTATTCTTATTTCTGCTAATGTGCCTGACAGAAACTGCGTTAGCAAAAGATATTCAGACAGGACAAGTATCTGGTTTTAGTTTGAATTCAGAAGGTGCGACTTATGTGTTAAAAGGAGATATAGTGGCAAACAGAACAGCGTTTTCCATAGAAGCAGATAATCTCATTTTCGACGGGAATGGGCATAAAATCGATTGTGGATTAACTGGATCAGGGGTGGGGATATTAAGTAATTCTTACAGGAATATCACTATAAAAAACGTAAAAGTTGTACAGCATAATTCTAAAATCGATTCACATGGAATCAGTCTTCAGAATACAGCACATATTCGAATCAGTAATTGTTCCGCATCAAGTATAGCAGGATCAGGAATATATGTTACTGGATCGAGCGCAACAATTGACCAATGTAAAACACTATCAATTACAGGCAAATCTTTATACTTAGTTACGAAGGATTCACGTGCAGTAAATTGTTCTGCTGTGTCCGACTCGGATTACGCGATATATCTTGCAAATTCAGATAATAATACCGTGTCAAATTGTACAGGATACTCGAATACAAGCTGTGGAATTGGTTTCATAAAATCAAATAATAATAAAGTATCTAATTGTACAGGGTATTCGAACACCAGTCATGGACTTTCTTTCGTGAAATGTACAAATAATGAAATTCACACCTCAAACGGGTATACGGATTCAAGTAATAAAGGCAGTGGTATCAATTTAATGGATGCATCAAATAATATCTTTGTTAATAGTGAAGGGGCTTCGTATCTGAGGTCCGGAATCCACCTGAATAATCTTACAAAATACAATATTTTTATAAACTGCATTGGAGATTCTTTTGGAAACAACAGTATTTATCGGGGTATATGGTTTACATTTCCTGCAGATACATGCTCTGGAACTAATATTTATAAAAGTTGCACCAGCCGGTCAAAGCTCGCAACAACCAGCAACAATCCAAAAGCAACAACATTACTTGCAATGGGGGACTCGATTACTGCAGGCGGTGCAGCTGGTTTGCCTTATGGAGCATACATTTATTATGCCAATCTTACCCTGGGAAATAGAGGCTATATTTTTTATAATGCTGGAATTGGGGGAGAAACTTCTGCATCAGGAAAAATACGGTTTTTAGATGAAATGGCATTATTTAGACCCGAATATGTAACAATCATGTACGGTGCTAATGATTTGAAAATTGCTCGTTCCCAGGAATCAATCACTGATGATATTTTATGGATGGCAACACAGGCAAAGGCAAAAGGAGCTACCCCTGTCATTCTTTTAACGTCTGTTAGAAGGGGTTCTGAAAAAAATACAACATCCCTGAACAAGAATTTGTCTGCACAGGCTCTTGAGGCTGGATATTGTGTGTTTAATGTGTATGACATAATCGATACAATCCCAAACAATGGGAAATATGATGCATATAATGCCACGAATTATGTAGACAGTGTGCATCCGACTCAAGCAGCTAATAAATTGATAGGGGAAGCATTAGCAGAATATATTGTAACTTTAAGTAACAAAGAGAAAGCATATCCATTTGCTAATTTTACGGTCAATGTTAGCTCTGGGGATGTCCCTCTATGTGTGCAGTTAACGGATTTATCGGAAAATGCAACTGGATATAACTGGGACTTTGGAGACGGCAACTATTCAACTGCAAAAAATCCCATACATTTGTACACTAAAGAAGGAAATTATACAATAAAACTTATAGCAAGCAATGAATTAGGAGACAACACGACAAAAAAGCCCGACTATATAATTTTAAGAACGACTGTAAACGCAACAATTCCTAAGTTAAGTTTTTGGGGTTCAAGAGTCTCAGGAACAGCTCCTCTAACCATTCGTTTTACAGATGCCAGTACAGGAAAACCAACCGAATGGAAATGGGATTTTGGAGATAGAACATACTCAACAGCTCAAAAACCAAAGCACACATATTCAAAGGCAGGAAATTATACTGTAACACTTAAAGCAAGCAATACAGCTGGAACAGGCGCAAAAACAAGAATTGACTACATAAAAGTGAAAGCACCTGTGTAAAAAACATTTGGAATTCCTCGGAAATTATATTTCCGACAAATCATGGTTGAATATCCATTTTCTGAGAGAAATGGATGTAGGTTTACAGACTTGAAGCTGAA
>JBNAKO010000290.1:0-1585 GCA_049706495.1 Methanosarcina sp.
GCAAGATTGAGAAGAAAGACAAAGTGTTATACGAAAAGTCTTCAAATGCTAAAGTACTCTGTTATTCTATTAATGAAGTACAGAAATAAAGAGTTAACTATCTTTAATTAACAATGCCAAAAATAAATATCTGAGATAGAACATTTATGAATATAAATGAAACACTATTGAAATATACGTTATTAAAACAGCTAACTCAGAAAACTTAGAATTATTATAGAGTTGACAGATTTAGAAAAATAAGAACGTATTTAATTTATAGGTAGAAGCAGTAAATGACTTAAGGGGTACAAAAAATCGCGACCGGATTGGTATGATACAGAGTAATGATCTTATTAAAGAGCAGGCATTAAAATTAAAGATAGAAATATCGCAGTTAGAAGTTGAAGCTAACAGACTGGAAGTTATGATACAGGAAAAGAAATATGCTTTGAATAGATTATGTGAACTTCTGGAGATACGAGGAATAAATATAAATGAAGAGTAAATTGCATGAGTTAATGCCTGTAGATCTTCAACTCAATCATATTTTTTATCATAAATTATAATTTGTTTTATAATTTTATGCTTAATAATTTAAAACACTTTTTTTGAATAATATTTTTTAATTATCGTAATAACTGTATCAAAAAGTTAAGGCTTTAGATAACCAGATATTAAAAAGGCTAATTATTATATCTTTATAGTATATTTTATATTTTTGATAGAAGCTACATAAACCTGAATCAGTTATGTTAAATAGTAAGTTAATTAAACTTTTGATAATTCGTCGAATGCGAAATTTAAACTGATTCCTTTAAACATTGTTCAAATAATTCTTTTGACTTCTCAAGCCCTTTATGAATTCCTTCAAGCTGATCTCTAGAGTAATTTGGTTTTTCCCTTACATTAATGGTATCTATAATTGAATTAAATGTGTCCTGCAAATTCTGAATCTTTATATCCCGGGCATCCTCGGAATCATATGTCATAAATTTGTTTACATTTTCCTCAAAGGTATCTTTCGCGAGTTCTAATCCTTCATTAATACCCTCTTTGTAATCTGAAAATGGTCGTCTATGTTTATTGTTCTCGATTAAATCACTAAATTTCCTAACAACTTTTCTAACTTTATCCGCGGCCAAGGTTATCTCCCCTAATTTAAGGTAAAACATAATATTTCTGAAAGGAAGTCTCTTAAGATGTTAAAAGCTTCTTTTAAACAACAGATTAACATATTATTATATAAAATTGTTTTAATTAAAGTTATTGGCTTAAATAATTTTTAAAGGCAAAATTTGAAGCTTTATCTCATGGTTACTGTTATTTTGTTTACATATTTAATTTCTGCTTATTAGGATTCTCAGATTTATTTTCAGGATGCACATATAAAGGAATATTTAATCAAGTATTTAATAAGAATATTTAATAAAAATATTATAAAGAAAACATATAATCAAAGGTCAAGTAAATGGGTTATAAGTAGTATAGTTAATATATCTAGTATAATTAATATAATTAATAAATAATAAATTAAAATTTAAAGAGTTTTTTAATTTAGATAGTGTATTCTTATACAATTCTTTATTAATTAATTAATTAATTA
>JBNAKO010000291.1:0-7856 GCA_049706495.1 Methanosarcina sp.
AATCCAGATTAATAATCCAGATTAATTCATCGAATACGAGACATAAAAAGAATGAAGAGAGGTGGGAGTAGGTAGAAACAAATTCCGAAATTCATATGCCATCTATTGGGGAAGATGCGCCCTCATTTAGAGCAGAAACAACTCAGGGACAAATGAATTTTCCTGAAGACTATAAGGGTAAATGGGTAATCCTTTTCAGCCATCCTGCAGATTTTACCCCGGTTTGCACAACAGAATTTATGACTTTTGCAAATATGCAGGAAGAATTCAGAGCAATGAATACCGAACTTATAGGGCTTTCCATTGACAGTGTTTTCTCCCATATAGCCTGGCTAAAGAGGATTGAAGAGAAAATCGAATATAAAGGCATGAAAAATGTAGAGGTCAAATTCCCTGTGATTGCTGACCTGAAAATGGATGTCGCAAAAAAATACGGAATGGTACATAAAACCCCATCTAAAACCCGGGTAGTAAGGGCAGCCATTATTATAGGTCCCGAATCAAAAATCCGGGCAATAATTTATTATCCTGTAAAAAACGGCAGGAATATGCAGGAAATTAAAAGGCTTGTTACTGCCATGCAAAAAAGCGATTCGGAAGAAGTTTCCACTCCGGCAAACTGGCAGCCTGGAGACGATGTGGTAATTCCGATCCCTCGCACAATGGAAACAGCAAAAGAAAGGCTTCAGAAAACAGAGGAAGACATTTATTGCTTTGACTGGTTTATGTGTTTGAAAAAAGACAAAAAATCTGAGAATTAACTGAAAATCAATTTATAATTAATTTATTTTATTTTTTCAGCTATTTTTTCTTAAATTCTCGGAATAAAAAAAGCAGAACCAAGAAAAAATTATAAAATGAAAAAAAATTAGAAAGAAATGAACTTGAAACTAATTAATCTGAAAAAAGTTTATTTCTTTCCAAGGGCTTTTGAGCGCTCACTTGCTTTTATAACAGCATTCATAAAAGCAGCTCTGATGCCTGCTTCCTCAAGAGCATGAATTCCTTCAATGGTAGTTCCTGCAGGAGAAGTAACCATATCTTTAAGTTCCCCGGGATGCATGCCTGTCTCAAGTGCCATTTTTGCAGCTCCGAGCACTGTCTGGGCTGCAAGCGTGAGAGCACTTTTCCTGTCCATTCCTTCAAGTACAGCTCCGTCAGCCATTGCTTCAATTACGGGAAAGATAAATGCGGGCCCACTGCCTGAAAGCCCTGTGACGGCATCCATGAGAGACTCGGGAACCTGGACTGCAGTTCCAACTGCAGAAAAGATCTCAAGGGCGGTTTTTACATCTTCAGAAGTGGCGTTTTTACCTGGAGAAATTCCTGAAGCTGCTTCCGAAACCGTAGCTGCAATGTTTGGCATTACCCGGATGACCTTTGTACCTTCAAGAAGGGCATTTTCATAGGTTGAAAGAGGCACGCCTGCAGCAATTGAAATCAGGAGTTTTTCCGAGGTTATATGCTTTTTCAAATTTTCAAGGACAGAACTCAGGATTTGAGGTTTGACTGCAAGGATGAGAATTTCAGAATCACTTGCAATAACTGCATTATCAATTGAGACTCTGATCCCAAACTTCTTTTTTAAATCCTCTAAAAAAGGCTCATATACATCACTTGCACCAATATTTTCAGGTTTAACAAGTCCCGCTTTTAATATACCCTCTATCAGAGCAGAACCCATTTTTCCTGCTCCTATGAATCCTATGTTTCGATATACCATTATGAAAACTCCTGGTTTTTAACATAAATATAACTTAAAGAAAATTACTCAAATTTTTACTTTAAAGTTTGATTTTTAGGCTTTTAATCAGCTATTTAAGGCTTTGGGGGGAATAAGAGGCTTGAAAGGAATTCTCCATTCTTATTAAATTGATTTTAGGTTTTGAAACTTCTATATAAATTGAATTTCCTATCCTGCCCAATTTTCAATTCCTGCTTAATTTAATTCTTCCAGTATGCCAATATTCTCTTTTTTTATAACATTATGGTAGTTGCTGTAGCCAAGAATGCCCTCAATTTCATCTGTGTGGGCTCCTTTTATTTTTGTGAGTTCTCCAGACGTATAATCGGTAATTCCTTTTGCAAAAACTCTGCCCTCGCATTCGAGCTTTACAACATCTCCTCTATCAAAATTTCCTTCGACGGCTATAATGCCGGCGGGAAGTAGACTATTTTTCCTGAGGATTGCAGCTTTTGCTCCAGCATCCACACGAACAACACCTGAAGCTCTTGCAAGAATGATCCAGCGAGCCCTGTTTTTCTGAATATACCTTTCAGCCAGGAAAAGGGTTCCTATCTCTTCTCCGGAAAGAATTTTCAGGATAATATCCTCAATTTCACCATTTGCAATTAAAACATGGCAGCCTGCCATACTGCAGATCTTTGCAGCTTTTATCTTGGTCCTCATACCCCCTACTCCTTTGAAGCTTGTGGGGTCCCCCCCATAGCTTTCAATTTCAGGGGTGATTCTTTCCACAAGAGGGAGAAGTTTTGCATCGGCATGTATTTTGGGGTTCTTATCAAAAAGGCCGTCTATATCCGAGAGAATAATTAAAAGATCAGCATCAATCTTGCTTGCAACCATTGCAGAAAGCTTGTCGTTGTCTCCAAAAATAGCTTCAATCTCATTTGTGCAGGTGCAGTCATTTTCGTTAATTACGGGTACAACTCCATATTCTAACAGGGTAGAGATGCTGTTCCTCAAGTTCAGGTAAGACACTCTATCCGAATAGAAATCATAGGTCAGGAGAATCTGGGCTACCTTTATTCCATGCTTCGAAAAAGCTTCACTCCAGTACTGCATCAAAATACTCTGACCTACGGCTGCTGCTGCCTGCCTTATGGGGATTTCGCGGGGTTTTGGGGCAATTCCAAGTTCATAAAGGCCTACGCCTATTGCACCTGAGCTTACAAGGATTACTTCTTTTCCCTGCTTTCGAAGCTCAAAGGCCTGGGCTGCAATATTTTCCATAAAAGCGGGATCAATACTGCAATTTTCTTTTGTAAAATCACAGCCTTTTTTTGTAATAGAAGAAGTGCCAATTTTAATAACGATTTTATTAACGTCATCGAGAAACTGTTTTCTATCTGTCAAGCACAAAGCCTCTTAAAATTTTGGAAGTTCGGCAGAAATACCCGATAATAGTGCCTGTTGCAAGCGCGAACTTCCATTAATTCCATTAATTATACTCAAGCTGCACTGGTATTTCGTTTTTGATATATAAATATATGATAAACATTTCCGGTTCATTCTACATTTTCGAACTTAAGATCAAGTTTCCGGTGGGTATAGGGTTTTGCATTTTCTCCTGCATAGTCTGCAACAATCTGCCCTTTACCCATAAGGATATATTTATAGATCAATAGTCCTTCCATACCAACTGGCCCGCGCGAATGAATCTTATTCGTACTTATCCCCACTTCAGCACCCTTGCCGTACCGGTACCCATCTGCAAACCGGGTTGAGGCATTAACCATGACGCTTGAAGAATCTACAAGGGCTATGAATTCTTTCCTCCGGAGAGGATTTTCAGTGAGAATTCCATCTGTATGATGGGATCCGAAGGTGTTTATGTGATCAATGGCTTCCTTCATGAAATCTACAATTTTTATAGAAAGGATAAGATCGTTGTACTCAAGACTCCAGTCTTCTTCAGTAGCCTTTGAAAGTGGAGAAATTCCCTTCTGAGCGAGCAGAGCATAACTATTCTCATCACAGCGCAATTCAACCCCTGCTATAAGATACATTTTTGCCATCTCAGGCAGGAAAGCGGCTGCAATTTCGCGGTTAATAAGAAGGGTTTCTATGGCATTGCATACTGCAGGATACTGTACTTTAGCATCAAAGCAGACCTTCCAGGCAGTATCAAGGTCGGCAAACTCATCCACATAAATGTGGCAGATCCCGCTTGTATGTCCAAGTACTGAAATCTTAGTGTTATCCTGTATGAATTTTACAAATTCATTAGAACCTCTGGGGATAAGAAGATCAATGTAGGCATCAAGACTTAAGAGGTCCATTACCTCTTCTCTGGTTTCCATAAGCTGGAAAGCTCCTTTAGGAATACCTTCAGTTGATTCTATGGCATCTGCAAGGATATTGAAAATAGTGCGGTTGGACTCTCTGGCTTCACTTCCCCCTTTAAAAATAGTGGCGTTCCCGCTTTTAAGGCAAAGAGACATAACCTGAGGTACCACATCAGGCCTGGACTCAAAAATAACTCCTATCAACCCTATTGGACAGCTAACCTGGTAGAGAATTAAATCTTTGTCCAGCTCAAGGGTAGAAAGAGTCTCCCCTACAGGATCTTTAAGTTTTATTACATCTCGAATACCCGCAATCATCCCATCAATTTTCGAATCGGTTACTTTAAGCCTATCCACAAGCGCCTGGGTAAGTTTCCCTTTACTTTTCAGTTCTGCTGCATATTCAAGATCTTTTGAATTTGCCTCAAGAATCTTTTTCCTCTCTTTAT
This sequence comes from Methanosarcina sp., assembly GCA_049706495.1. GTDB lineage: Archaea > Halobacteriota > Methanosarcinia > Methanosarcinales > Methanosarcinaceae > Methanosarcina. The sequence continues at coordinate 4,479 of JBNAKO010000291.1, forward strand.
CAAGCGCACGGGCCATTGCTTCAAGGGCTTTATTTTTGGTTTCCTCACTTATACTGGAAAGTTCTATTGATGCCTTTTTTGCCTTTACAACTTTAGTCTTAATATCTTCAGCCATATAATCACCATCTTCAGGTAAAACTTGTTATAATTATATTTTTGAGGTAATAGCTATTAATTTGTAATTAATAGCTGGACACGTAATCCATAAGCTGATTCAAGTCTATTAACCAGTTAAAATAATCAATTAAATTAATCGTTCTTTGAGCTTATTCGGGTTTTTTAGCTCTTTAATTTTAGCCCATTGACAAGCCCGCTAGCCAGACTCAATTTATCAATTTCAGGCTGTGAGATGTGTTCGGTAATTAAATTAAGTAATACGTTTTTTAACTTGTCTATTTACTTATTTATTAGAATCGAAAAGTAAATTAATTATAATATTTAAATAATAGTGTATAACACAAAAAGATACTATAAAAATACACTATCCTTAAGGATAATATTAGTTTTTAATGTAAATTTTCAGATGATTGAAAATAACTCAAAAGTACTGCCGGGTTTATATTATAAGCTTTTATTCACTGTTTAAGATATAATATTTTAGAATTGCAAATAAAAAATGCTATTTTGTTAACTAATTTTTAACATGAACAGTGTATGATATGTAAGATGACTTCATTCATTTTTATTTAATTTTATAATGTAAAAAAAGTTTAAATTTTGCTTAAAATATATTTTTTTTATTAAATTTTTTAAGTAATTTGGAAATGAAATTATTTAGTCCGTAAGCAAATAATGTAATCGTGCGAGTTTAATCATTTTACTTTATAAATTTTATTAGGAAAAATATGAGTAAAAGTTCGTAAACTCTCGAACAAATACGTGATTAATGAAAATATTATTTCAAAACGAATATATATACGATGCATATAACTATAGAATATGCTTCTGCACTACCTGGAAGCGAATACTAAATCTGAAAAAAGAAATTGAAAAACACCCTTATAATTCTTGGAAACCTCTGCGATAAGAGAAAAATATGAAAAAGGTACTGTAGATTCCGAATTAAGTTATCTTAAGAAATTATAAAACCTGTTGCTAGAGGCTGAATTAGAAATATTTTGGTCTTTTAATGTATACCTCTTATGCACAAAGATTATTATAGGGGTAAATCCATATCGAAATGGGGATAACTTCAGTATTGGTGGTGTGTAAAAAATGAAATCATTCGCGTTAGTCCGGGCAGACGACTCGGACAAAGTTAAAATAGCATTACATGATCTTGAAAGATACGGACATATTCAATTTTCAGCGACTCCTAAATGTATAGAGCCAAATTATGCTGACGAACTTCTCGTAAGTGTAATGGGCGTATCCCTCAAGGCAAAATGTAACTCTGCAGCACTTGTCGAATTGAATAATCACGCCGGAGCAGCAATAAGCAGGCTGAAAAAAATTCACCCCCCTGCCCATATTATAATAATCAGCCCAAGACATAAGATGTTTGAAGAACTGGCTGGGAAATTTCCAAAATATCCGGAATTTGACCGGACTTTTAATCAACAAAAAAGCCCACAAAGTATAGACATAATTCAGGAAAAAGCTGAACCTGCTAATCCTATGCATAAAGAATGAAATTGTTTATTAATATTATACGTTAATTATTGACACAGCTTTTGGTATTTTCTTGATTTTTAAATTAATTTGGTAGAAGTAAACAACTTTAAGAGATAACTATTTAATTTTTGTTATTTCTTTTACTTTTATCCTCTGAGTATTAGGAATGTCTCAGAGCTCACTTGCTTTAAAAATTAAATGTTTTAGCTAAAGCTTATATAAATTTCATAAAAATTTATACAAATTATATAATTTGTATATCATATTTTTAATAAAAATAGTATAATGAAAAGTGTTTGCCTGTTTGTAAGAACAGATTTATTAAGGGTTAGTGAAATCCGGATCAAAAGAGGAGCCTGTTTTTAGTTTTAATCTGGAAACATATGTATGCATGCTTTCAATATCCTTTATTTCTTTCTGGCAGATTAATTTCAGTTTATTTCGGATTTGAAGTTCTGGCTTCAAGCCAAAATTTCCAAAATATTCCGAAAGTTTTACAGCCAGAAGGTCTCCTCTTCTATCCCAATCTGTTAATATTACAACTTCTTTTCCAAGGCGTGCAATTCTTTCAGAGAAATTGAAAAGGGACTGCCTGGTTGCAAGCTCAAAATTTCCTTCAATCCCAAGCTTTTTCAAAGAAAGAACATCTCGTTTTCCTTCTACAATAATAATTGCTCCTCTTTCAGAATAATCTGAAAGTTCGGAGAGTAACTCTTCAATCCTTTCGAGCCTTTTTCTGTAAATTTCGGAATCAACCACGTTATTCTTCAACCTTTAGATAATTAGAATTCTAAGAAACCATTTAGCGAGTCAAAGTTGTACAAAATTAAAATTTAAATTTTATTAATTATTAAACCTACTAATTCCAATTGTTTTTTCAAGAGCCTGATTAAAGTTAAATTCTGGTTAATCAGTTTACAATTGAATCCAATAAAAATCTCCCGCAAAAATTAGTTAAATATATTTTATAAGAAACGTATTTTTTAAAAAATTAAATTATCATAAAACTGAAATTTCATAAGAGTATACAAAGTACGATTTTTACTTAAATTTTAGTTCTTATATATTATTTACCCGGGAAGTAACTGTTAATTTAATTTTTTATTTAAATATCTTCCAAAAGAAGAAATCACCTGCTGATATGAAATCCCTTTTATTAATAAAGATTTTTTGCTGCTTGTCGCTCCACTATTAATTGAAATATTTGAACTGCTGACTCCAAGTAGCTGGGCAAGGCATTCAATTAACTGTTCATTTGCCTTACCTTTCTGGGCATTTTTAGTCAATTTTACCTCAATCCTTTTGCGCCACTCATTATACCCACTCGGAACTGAGATTGTCCGCGAACCAGGAGTGACTTCGATTTCAAGAAGCACGCCAGAGCCCAGATCTTTTATCGCTTCTTCAAAGGACATATGTGTTATCCTACTTTAATATTGTATAAATCAATAACTAATTAATAAAAAATAATAATTTGACCAGGATATACATTTGCTGAAATTAATATGAAATTGATAGCGAGAAGCCTGTAGTTAAGAAGCATCTTCGATATAACATAAAAATCAGAATTAACATAATAAATAGATTAGCACAATTGTACTGAGAAAATCAGGATTTAATAGATTATTTTATAGAACAAATAAAAAAACCAAATTTTAAATTAAGATTAATAAAGGTTGGGTTCTACATCAAAAATAGTGTTAAGAAAATAGTGTTGTCGCCCGAGCGCACTAACTCCGAAAGTTCATCCTCTGGTTTTCCGCA
>JBNAKO010000292.1:0-2314 GCA_049706495.1 Methanosarcina sp.
GGCCGTAGGGTAGCCTGGTCCATCCTGCAAGGCTGGGGGTCTTGCGACCTGAGTCCAAATCTCAGCGGCCCCACCAAATTTATAATTTAACTATTTGCATTTTAACTAACAATGATGCCGTTATTTAATAATGATTAATGTTTTCGATCCTCTGGACTTTTGTTCACTTTAAAGTACATTTTTAATTTATTTTTCAGATTTTGATTAGACTTTCTAGATTTTCATTCTGCTGTCGGAAAACAGCCGATTTTCCAGTACCATTATAAAAAACAAGATCCCAATACAATTCAGTCTCAGAAAAAATTCGAAAAACAAAATAATAAACCTCACCGGATTTAATATAAAAAAGTATATTCATTCAGAAAAATAAAAAAACTTTTTTACAGATAGAATTACAATCTCTGTTAGATCGTCTGGAAACCTGGTTATTAGAAAAGTTTATTTAATACCTTACATATGGATTCCCAAATTTAGTTGAAAAGAGGAATTTAACGCTATGTAAGATATTATAAAAATTTCTCATTTCCCTCTAATTTTGCCTTTTAGAATTGATTACATTTTCGAAATATACTCAGTTAATTGGTAGGAAACAAATTTTTCATTAAATCAGATAAATCCACAGGACTTGAAAAATTCGTTGGGCTGGAAAAATTCATCGAGCTAGGGAAATTAAGAGGACCAGAAAATGGAGCAGACCCGTTCGATAAATTCCATGTTGTTATGTTTTCTGTACTTGTATTTTCCATAGTCATATTTTCTGCCGCAAATGCACTCTGCATCAGTACCATACAAATTAACACTTCAATCAATAGAGTTACTGTTTTTATTATTTCACTTTTTCTCATATTTTGACTCCCCTTATAGATTATATTTCAAACTTGGACCCTCATATTTATTTAAAAAAACAAATTTTTCACCATTCACTCAGGTTAGTACATATCTCTAATAATTACTAAATAATTAGAATTATAAAGAACTTTATAAATTCTAATAATATCCAAATACTTAATAGTGTCAAGAGATACAGGCTTTTTCAATAAATTTCGCAAATTATACGATAGCCCGAGATGGATATTTTCTATCTATTTCTTAAATGGGCCATTTTATTCTCATGATTGATTAATTAGTATAAATCTATATAATTGTAGGTGAATGAAGATTTAGTATAGTAAATACTAACTATTTGTTTTTTATTTATTCTATTTTTAGTTAAATGCGTCAATATATTTACAACCAATAATCCAGTTTGAAAAAGCATCATGAAATAAAATAGAGATTATTATTAATTTAAATGAAATAAGAAGTCATCATTAGGCTTCTTTATTAAGAATAAGAAAATTTCACTGAGATAATTTTCCAACTTTGGAATTTATTTCTTAATTTTATGTTTTGGACCTAAACAGCATACATTTTATTTAGAGCTTAACTTTATTTTTCTCTTGAAACTAATTCTTTCTGAATAAGGGTTTTTAAGAATATAGGATTCAAAAGAAAAGGCTTAAAAATTGAGGTAAAGTTCAAAATATAAGAGTTTTTGAGATGAAGGTCTAGAAATCAAGAATTAAAAATTCAAGAATTAGAATATACGTATAACAATGAGGGAAGAGAGATGGCAGGAAAATACAGATATTATTCTAACATTTTGACTTCAACTATTCTTAGTTTGATTTTATTTCTTTTATTTTCTTTTTGTTATATAGGAACTGCATCTGGAATACAGAATTCTTCCCTTGAGATTACTGAAACCCAATTAACGCAAGCAAATCCTTTTTGGAATCTTGCTATTTATGAAGATAGAGTAGTCTGGTCTGATGTGAGTAATTGGGATATTTATATGTATGATATATCTACTTCGAAAAAAACTCAAATTACAAAAGATGGAGCAAATCAATGGCATTCTGCAATTTATGGGGACAGGCTAGTATGGGACGACGACAGAAATGGAAATTGGGATATTTACATGTACAATCTCTCTACTAGTAATAAAACTCAGATAACTGAAAATGAATCCCATCAAACATGTCCTGTAATCTATGGAGATATTATAGCCTGGCAGGATTACCGTGCTGGTAAAGAATATGAAAACCCTGACATCTTCATTTATGACCTTTCCACCAATAAAGAAGCTCAAGTAGCTGCAGGCAAAGCGCTTCAGGAATATCCGGCTATTTATAAAGACAGGATAATCTGGATGGACGGGCGCAATGGGGGAAGTCTGGACAAATATGGGCAATTTACAGGGAACTGGGATATCTACATGTATAATCTTTCCACTTTCAGAGAAAGCCAGATAACAACCAACGAATCAGCCCAG
>JBNAKO010000293.1:0-11654 GCA_049706495.1 Methanosarcina sp.
CTGCAAGTAATGGAGCACTCTATGTAATTGACAATGTGCTTGTTCCTCCTGGAATAATTGCAGGAAACCAGACAGGTAACCAGACTGATGGCAACCAAACCGATGGAAATCAGACAGGAGGTAATCAGACTGGTGGAAACCAGACAGGTGGAAATCAGACTATAGTTAACCAGATTATAGTTAACCAGAATATTACTCAAACAATACAGAGCCAGACTAACCTGAATATTTTCGTAAATGCAGTCCAGATTGCAAACCTGAATCAGACTCTGAGTGAATCAGGGCCATATACTGTCTTTGTTCCGAGCAATGAGGCTTTTAACCGGCTGCCTGCTGCAACCCAGAATGAACTTATGAATAATACAACTCTACTCAGGCAGATCCTTTCTTACCACGTTGTAAGCGGAAACCTGACTCTGGAACAGCTAATTAACACAAATAACGTTACCAATATTCAGGGCAATGTCCTGCAGATCAATACTGTTGGAAATAACCTTACAATACAGAATGTGAACATCACACAGATAATCATTGTAAACAATGGAGTTATCTGTATAATTGACGGAGTACTTGTTCCACCTGGAACTGTGATAGGAGGCAATCAGACCGATGGCAACCAGACTGGTGGGACCCCTCCAGTTGCAAATCAGACCAGAGGCAATGATACAGGAACATGGCACTTCTTCTCAATACCGTTCCAGGCTAATAACACGAGTGCAAATAACCTGCTTGCAGGAGTTAATTATACCTCCCTGCTGTCTTACAACGCTTCGACTGGCAGGTTTGTAAACGCCACAACTATTGAACCCCTCAGGGGATACTGGATCAATGTTCCGAACGGAACCCAGTTTAATGCCTCACAGCAGTTTGGTTCAGTAGAGAAAAGACTGGTAACTGTACCACCAAGCCTGAGAATCTATCCTGGCTGGAATGCTCTGGGCTCACCTGTAAATCAGACTGTGCCTGCAGAAGCTGCATTCATAGCTATTGATAACTGGTATGCAAAAGTTGTCGGGCCCTGGGTACCTGGCAATAATACCACAGGCTACTATCAGAATGTCGGATACAACGGCATGAACGGTACAATTGCTTCAAACCAGCTTGGAACCGATACCTTTGAAGTAAGGCCTTATGAGGGATACTGGGTATTCATAAGGCAGAACAACCTGTACGCTTGAGGAGGATTCTTAAGTCAGAAAAGTTTATTCCATGAAAAAACGCTTAAAAATGTTTAAGAATTCTTAAAATATGGAAAAGGAAGTTTCTTTGAAAATTTCTTTTTTCATTTTTAAACTTCTTTTAATTTCCTATTTTTTCGAAACTTAATTTGTAAAACTATTTCTGGAATTATTTATCCTTTATTTTAGTTTTTGTCTCTTTTATATCGATTTTTATATTGATTCTTATATGTGAGATTTTCAATATCATTTTTGTTTATTATTTTAATCCGATATTTTTATTAAACAGTATATTTATTTTTTTATTTAACCTATATTATTTAATCTATATTATTTTTCATTTTTAGGAAAAATAACAAATAATTTTAATAGTAGCAGTTTACATTTTTTTTAATCAATATCTATTTAAGGCTTCTAGCCAAAAATGCAGGACATGGCATCCCCCGAACTTTCCCCTCCTTTTTCAGGAAATACCTCTTTTTTTGATAAAGGATTGGAGCAGGCAATTTCCAGGCTTGCAGGTAATTTGGATAACTTTTTCTTCATTCTATTTGTTGGCGTGTTTACTATTTTTATTGCCCGATTCGTAGACAGAATTATGGAGAGTTATTTTAGAAGAGCAAGCGATAAACTGCGTATGGATATTACCTCTTTCAGGATGTTTAAACACATCCTGATTGCAGGAATTTATTTTATGGGAATTATTGCTGTAATCTTTATTATCCCTGGACTGCGTACCTTTTCTGTTGCTCTCTTCACTGGGGCAGGAATTGCAGGTATCATTATCGGTTTTGCAGCGCAAAGTACGCTCAGTAATATAATTGCGGGGCTTTCCCTTGCCCTTTTCCAGCCATTTAGAGTTGGAGACCGGCTAAATATTATGAACGAATATGGAAAAGTGACGGACCTTAATCTCAGGCATACCGTTATTATCACCTGGGACAACAGGCGTTTGATTATCCCTAATTCGGTAATCAGTAATGAAGCAATAATAAACTGGACTATCGAAGATCCGGCAGTAATCTGGCCTGTACAGGTTGGAATTAGTTATGATGCCGATATTGACCTCGCAAGGAAAATTATGATCGAAGAAGCCAGAAAACATCCCAATGTCATGCCTCCCCAGGAATTAAAATACAGTGTGGCAAAGCCAAGCTTTATTAAATCCGAGACCCTGAAAATGGCATTTCTTGACTCCCCTGTGCTTCATGCGGTTGATCCGGATTTCAGGGAAAGAGGAGAGGTCAAAGTCCATGTTACTGAACTTTCGGATTATGCAGTAAATCTCCGCATGCTGGTCTGGTTCAAGGACAGAAGCATCGCCTTTAGCTCAGGCTGTGAAATCCTGGAAGCTATTAAAAAACGCTTTGACAACGAAGGTATAGAGATCCCCTACCCTTATCGAACTATTGTCTATAAAAACGACCTTGAAAAAGATAAAGCTGAAAATAGGTTCTCTTCCCATGAGGAAGTTAAAATTAAATATGCTGCAAAAAGCAGATTAAGTGATATCGGTGAAGAAACCAACTGATATTACTTTAAGTAATATACATGGCGCAAAAATAAGACCTGAAATTTTATTACAATGGGGGCTCAGAGGGTCACGAACACCCCATCCTTTAGGGTGGGGTGGCAGTCCGCGATTTGATTATATTCAGGGTGAATAAAAAACGAGGTGCCTCTAACTTACTCCAGGCCCTCAAAATATTATAATTTTTAAAGTACATGTGCATACATGAAAAATATCTCAATAAAAATATAAATTTCTACTAAGCAAATATGCTTTAGAAGTATTGATCATGGAATATATTTAATATTCATTTAAATCCAGGAGTTGAAAAACCATGAAGCTTACTTTTCATTGCTTTTTTTTAATTTTTATCTTTTTTAGTCACTCTTGTCTAGACTTTTATCAAAATAATCTTAGTTTAAAGAAGTACCTTTGAATAAGGAGTGTCTACTTAAAATATGAAGAATAATCTGATAAAATATTATATTCTTGTATAAAAAGAAGGAATTACTGAACCTGAATAGTTATTTTCAATTTACAAATAGTTTCTATTAAAGAAAATTTTTTTCTTTTCATAATCTTATATTCTTCTTATAGTATATAATTATAAAAATATTTGTTTCTTCTTATATAATATATATCTAGGAAATATATTTCTAAACAATAACTCCTGAATCATAAAACAGCACTCATAAAACAGTGTTCAGGTTTTAGCACATTAGTAATTGCTCATTTAATAGATATGGGGGGAATTCTAATCCGACGCAAGATAAATAATTTAGTCTATATTTTAAGCATTTTTTTATTACTTGGTGCATCAATCTGTACCGCTTCAGCACAGAATAATACTTCGCAAACTATAATAGACGTGGTAGAAGAAGATGAAGATTTTACAATACTCTTTGCAGCACTTGATGCCGCAAACCTCACAGATACCTTGAAAGGGGAGGGACCATTTACGGTCTTTGCACCGACTGATGAGGCTTTTGCAGCCCTTCCTGAAGGAACTGTTGAAGCTCTCCTTAATGATACAGATGCTTTAGAAAATATCCTCCTGTATCATGTTGCTCCAGAAAAGCTAATGGCTGAAGATGTTGTCAAAATGGATAATATTACAACTGTTCAGGGAGAAGAATTGCCTGTTAATGTTACCTGCGAGGGAGTTTTTGTTGGAGATGCAAAGATAATAATAAAGGATGTTGAGGCCAGTAATGGAGTTATCCATGTAATAGATGCCGTACTTATCCCTCCTGAAGAAGAAGCTCCGGAAATGGATATCATTGAAGTGGCAACTGAGGATGGGAACTTTACAAAGCTTTTAACAGCTTTAGATGCAGCAAACCTTACCTGCACCCTCAAGGGAGAGGGTCCATTTACAGTCTTTGCCCCAACAGATAAAGCCTTTGCAGCCCTTCCTGAAGGAACTGTTGAAGCTCTGCTGAAAGACACAGCAACATTGAAAAAGATCCTCCTTTATCATGTGACTGATGAAAAATTGGCAGCAGAAGATGTTGTGGAGATAAGCAGTATAACTACACTTGCAGGGCAGAAACTGCCGGTCACTGTTTCGGAAAAAGGAGTTTTTGTTGGAAAAGCAAAGATTATAATGACTGATATAGAAGCAAGTAATGGAATTATACATAAAATAGATGCAGTATTAATTCCTCCTGATGACAGTTAAACAGGACAGGTATCAGTTAAATATCACTAAATATCCGTTAAAAAAAGACCTTTAATTTTTTAAATTTTTAAAACTTTAAGATTTTTTAGTAACTAAATTAAAAAACTAAATTTTTAACCAAGATAAATAGCTACATAAAAATGACATATAAATATGACATATAAAAATGAATATTAAATAGATATAAAAAGTAAATACGTATTAGAATAACGATATTTCATAAGTTAATAAAGAGAATTTACTTGATTTATGAAAGGGCTTTCAGAGTTCCCTTTCATCAATTACCCTTTTTGTTTTTTTCATGCTTCTCGGGAGATCTCCTATTTTTACACCCACAACATCCACTGTTACTCCTATAAAGTCTTTGAAAGCTTTGCCAAGGGCTTTTTCGGTTTTTCCTTTTTTTATAGGATCGCCTGCATCTTCGATCTCTACTTTAAAGGTCATATTATCCCTGCCTTCATTTCTTGTGAGAAGAATCTGGTACTCGCTGCTCACGCCCGGGACTCTATGAATAATATCTTCTATCTGGCCGGGATAGATATTTACAGCCTTGAACTTTATCCGGTCGTCTGAACGTCCCAGGATCCTGTCAATTCTCGGGAAGGTGCAGCCGCATTTACATTTGCCCGGAAGGATCCGAGTAAGGTCTCTTGTCCGGTACCGGATAAGGGGAGCGCCTTCTTTTGTCAACGTAGTAATTACAAGTTCTCCGAGAGTGCCTTCCGGGAGCTGTTCCCCAGTTATGGGGTCAATAATTTCAAAGAGCAAATGGTCGGCCCAGTAATGCATACCTTCATGGAATTTACAGTCCAGAGCAATTCCAGGCCCGTAGATTTCGGTTAATCCGTAAATATCAAAAGTCTCGATCCCAAGCTCGGTTTCTATCCTGTTCCGCATTTTTTCGCTCCAGCGCTCCGAGCCGATAATGCCTACTCTGAGATGAATCTGGGCTTTAAGGCCTCTTTTTTCAATTTCTTCAGTAAGTAAAAGGGCATAAGAAGATGTGCTTGCAAGCGCTGTAGATTTTAAGTCAATCAGCATTTCAAGCTGTTTTTCAGTATTTCCAGGGCCTGTAGGGATGGCCATTGCCCCAAGCCGTTCCGCTCCGAGCTGAAAACCTATTCCTGCAGTCCAGAGTCCGTATCCCGGAGTTATTTGAATCCTGTCCTGGCTCGTAAGGCCTGCAAGCATATAGCAGCGCATCATCATCTGGGCCCAGATATCAACATCTTTTCGGGTATACGGAATAATTACAGGTTTTCCGGTTGTGCCTGAGGAAGAGTGAATCCTGACAACTGCTGCTTCAGGCACGGATTTTAACCCAAGGGGATACGCATCCCTGAGCTCTTCTTTATATGTGAAAGGAAGAATTTGCAGGTCTTTTAAAGAAGTAATTTTCTCAAGGTCAAGATTTGATTCTTTGAACTTTTTCTGGTAAAAAGGGCTGTTTTTTACTACATGTTTTAACAGCTCTTTTAGTTTTACAAAAGTATCTTCTTCCGAGATTTCAGGACTGTAAAGCTGGAATTCAGGATCAAGCTCGGATTCAGTGGAAGCTCCATACATATTTCTCACCATTTTATTCTAATAAGACATCATTATGTTACAGGTGCGGAAATTGCCCTTATTATTAATCGGATCTTATTTTAAACGATAATATAATGGTTATTCAGTGATTGCACGTTCATAGACAGCAAAATTTACTGCTCTGTATTTTTCAGGAATCTCCTGCCTGAGGATTTCTCTTAAATTTTCTTCCGGAAAGGGCAGTACATTTGCGCGTGCAGCAGCTCCCAGTATTGCAATATTTGCAGCTTTGTGTGTGCCTTCTTTTTCGGCAAGCTCTGTAAAATTAGCGCATAACAGGTCAGGACAGTATATATTCAAAAAAGCCAGTAAATCCCCTGGTTTATATTCAGGGCTTCCTGGAGGTTTTGAGGCAGGCGGGACAGGATGTGTATTTACAATCACTTTTCCCTCTTTTTTCAAGAAGGGAAGGTTTCTCACGGTTTCTGCAACTTCAAAACCTAAAAGGAGATCTGCTTTTCCCAGAGGAATAAGCGACCCTGGCCTTTCGCTTCCAATTCTTATATGGCTGCTTACCGACCCCTCCCTCTGAGACATCCCTATTGTTTCAGCAGTACTTACATGAAATCCGGCTTTCATTGCTGCAAGTGCAAGAATACGCGAAGCAAGCACAACTCCCTGTCCTCCAACCCCTGCAATTAAAATATTATAATTCATAACCTCACCTCTTTTACAAAAATAGCTCCGGAAGGACAGATTGCTGCGCAAAGCCCGCATCCGCTGCAATTTTCCTGTATTAAAGGCTTAATGGGTTCATTAGCTCCAGAGGCGATAAAAGTATTTTCATCTGAATTTTCTGAAGGCAGGAAAAGGGCAGGGCAGCCAAGCTGTTTTACACAGAAACCGCACCCTGTACACTTGTCAGAGTCGATTGAATAAGATTTTTCAGGCTTTACAATTCCCACGCATTTTCCTTTAAATACAATAACGGATGGGCCCTTAAAATCCATAGCTTCTTTTGCAGCATTTAAATAATATTCCAGACCCGATAACGGCATATCTTCTGTTTTAGCCTGATCTATTTTTATTTCCTGTAAATCCAAGGCATTTCTCTCTTTAGGATCATTTTTTTCTTTATTGTCCTGCCCGGTATTATTGGTTTTCTTTCCACTACTAATATCGTCAATATTTATTGTCCTTATATATTCAACTCCGCAACTTCTTACTACCCCTGAAATATCAATTGCTTTTGAGGCGCTTCCAAGCGCGGTTTTTCCTATGCCTGGATGGGGCTGGTGCCCTGTCATTGCAGTTGTGCGGTTATCCAGAACTACTAGTGTGATATCAGCCGAGTTGTAAACCGCATTTACAATAGCAGGAATGCCTGAATGGAAAAAAGTAGAGTCCCCGATAAAAGCCACATGTTTTGCTTCTGGATTCGTGCGTGAAAGCCCGCCTGCAAGACTTATTCCAGCTCCCATGCACAGGCAGGTATCTACCATATTAAGAGGGCTGGCATTTCCAAGGGTATAGCAGCCAATGTCTCCTGAAAAAATAGTCTCAATTCCAATATCTTTTTTAAGCTGTTTTGCAGCCTGTTTAAAGGTATAAAAAACAGTCCTGTGCATACAGCCTGCACACAGAGTAGGAGCCCTGATTGGAAGAGGCGGAAGTTTTTCTCTTGCAATAATAGGAGAAGCCTGTAAAAGCCGCTGATTTTCCCCAAGCTCTGAAAGCACTTTATTGATTCCATCAATTACAAGATCTACATTGTATTCCCCGGTTACAGGGAAAAAGCCGTTCTTTTTTCCAAAAACATTAACAGTCAAATGTTCTTTTCCTATAAGCTGGAGTAACTGTTCTTCAAGATAAGGGTCAAGTTCCTCAATTACAATCAGATTTTCAATCTTTTCTTTATCAGTCCCTTTGGAATCAGTTTCTATAGAATCAGGCTCTATAGAATCAGACTCTACTACAGGATCAGGACCTATGAGAGCAGTCTCTTTAAGACCTGTTTTAGTCAAACTAGTTTCTTTTCTTTCCAGATCAATTTTTTTCCTTTTCAGATCAATTTCTTTTAAATCAGCTTTTTCAGCATGGCTTTTAATATCACTTTTTTCTAAAAAAGAAAGAACTGCTTTCTCAGGGAAGGGATATACTGTCCCGATCTTGAATAATGTAAAAAGTTCTTCATAGCCTTTGATAGCTTCTTTTGCATAAAGAGCCGAGACTCCTGAAGCAAGGATTCCTATTTTGCTTTTTTCTGCAATTTTTGAATTTGCAGTTTCTGAAATTGAATTATAAGGAATTTCGGAAAAACGGTCTGAAAGCTGTATCTGCACTTTCTCCAGCCAGGGGTGCCTTTCTGCGGTAAGTCTTGGGAAAATTGTCCATCGTCGGTCTTTTGTAAAGCCTTCACAAGAGGCTGCAATACCTTTGACTCCAGTTTCCGAGCTTTCAAGTTCCACATCTCCGCAACTGTGCGAAACCCTTGTGGTGGTTCTTAGAATTACAGGAATTTCAAACTCATGCGAAATTTCAAAAGCAAGTTTTGTAAGTTCATAAGCTTCCTGTGGATTTGCAGGGTCAAGGACAGGAATATTTGCAAAATGCCCAAAAACCCTTGTATCCTGCTCGGTCTGGGAGGAATGAGGCCCAGGGTCATCGGCAACAAGTAAAACAAGGGCCCCTTTTATCCCTATATAGCTCAGGCTCATCAGAGGATCCGATGCGACGTTTAATCCTACCTGTTTCATTGTCACAAGGGTTTTTGTGCCGGAATAAGCTGCTCCTACAGCGGTTTCAAGAGCAACTTTTTCATTGCTTGACCATTCGGCATAAATTCCATATCTGTCCGCGTACCTGAGAATTGTTTCCAGGGCTTCCGTAGATGGGGTTCCTGGATATCCTGTAACTACCTGCACTCCGGCTTCTATAGCTCCAAGTGCAATGGCTTCATTACCCATTAAAAGTTTTTTTTCAGTCAAATAAACTCATCTCGAATTGCAGGTAATATTATACTAATTAAGGAAACTCTAATAAATTGGTAAATTTTGATAACATTAGGAGACAAAAATAAAGCCTGAAAGTCTTTAAGTTTTAATAATCTGGAAGATTCATAATCTGGAAAATCTCTGAGAACCAAAACAGCAATTTAAGATTTTTACATATGTATTATAATATCATATAAAATTATATAAAATTATGAACGCTTAATGCCTATTTTTGTACAGTGCTGTCCTGAAGAAGTACGTAAAATTTGGATATAAAGTTTTTGTTTATGCTTTTGTGCCCAAAATTTCCGTAGAAAATGCTGCTGAAAATATTCTAGAGAAGTATGGATAGATTTTATTAGATCCTTTATTAACGATATTCCCGTTTTCCATTTTCAATAAATGTATACTACACATTTATTTTGTATACATTTATTTTGCCCACTTTTCAGGTGGCCCTTATGTCAGCTTTAAACAGAAGTTCAAAAATTTATTCCCATGTTGCAAAAGGTTCTTAAAAGATTGGAATAAGAACATGAGAGGCTGCCTGAAAGTTAATATCAGAATCAGGATCTCTTTCAATTGTACCCTTCAAATCTTCCTGACACAAAAATAATTGCAAAGATGTCAATATCCATTCTTCAAATAAAGAAATTTTAAAATAAATAGAGCTCAAAAACATTCAACTGAAGAGGAAAAATGATTAAAAATGGGGGTGCATCTCATGCCAAAAAAACTACGGAACCAGGCAAGAGGCTGACCTTTGCCATGGCCTGCGCTTGTGGGATTGCTGTGGCAAATATTTACTATAATCAGCCGATGCTAGGGATTATTAGCCGTTGATTTCCCGAGGAAATGGCCCCCAGCCTGATCCCGACCGTGACCCAGTTAGGATATGCTGCCGGGCTTCTGCTTCTGGTGCTGCTGGGAGATTTGATGGAACGTCGTCAGCTCATTGCGTTTCAGTTCTTTTTTTAGCCTTGCCGCTGCTCTTCTCTGCTGTAGCACCTACTGGTATAACTTTGCTTGTGGCCTCATTTTTTGTTGGCTTCACTGCTTCTGTTACGCAGCAGATAGTACCTGCTGCTGCATCCCTGGCCTCTGGTTCTCGACGAGGTTCAGTCGTTGGCAGCGTAATGAGTGGATTGCTGAGCGGTGTACTTTTGAGCCGGCTTCTTGCTGGCTTTATTGCTGCTCACTATGGCTGGAGTTCCATGTTCTGGTTTGCTATCCCCCTGGTTTTGACTGGTGGTGCAGCAATGGCTCTGCTTCTACCTTTCTGCAGGCCCACGGCTTCAATGAAATATAAGGTACTGCTTGGTTCACTCCTGCATCTCTGGCGTAATGAACCAAGACTGCGCCGTGCTGCTTTAGTACAGGGGCCGCTGTTTGCCATTTTCAGTGCTTTCTGGACAGTACTCGCACTGCACTTGGAACAGCCTTCTATCTCGACGCCGATGCAGCAGGACTTTTTGGCATCATTGGGGTTGTCGGAGTGCTTGCTGCTCCAGTATCTGGGCGTTTGGTCGATAAAAAGGGCCCAGCCCAGGTTGTTTCCACAGGTGCCTTTACCGCTTTAACAGCCTGGTTGGTTTTTGCAGGCTGGAACTCCCTTGCCGGCCTGATCTTGGGGGTAATGCTGCTGGATTTGGGAATGCAGAGTGCAATGGTTGCCAATCAGCAGATAATTTACAGGCTTAATCCGTTTGCTCGAAACCGCGTGAATAGTTTATTCATGGTAGGAATTTTTGTCGGCGGCAGCTTTGGTTCTGGGGGCGCAATTCTGGCATGGAAAATAGCCGGCTGGCCGGGAGTCTCTGGATTTGCCATAGCTGTAGCATTAATGGCCTGTCTTTTATTGTTTTTGAATAAGGACCATTCCCAAAATGAAAACGATGACAAAACAATACCTTTTAAGAGTTTACGGCATTAATAGTCTTTTTTAATTTCTAATAACGATTTACGCAAAAACCTATATTGTATACTTTGTATTTATAGTAGTTTTTTATTTTCATTATTATTTTCCAACTTTTTAATATTGCTTGCTTTGAAGCTTTATTCTCTGTGGAAGGATGCATTTTCCGCCATGCTGGCCTCCAAGCGGGCTTTGAGGAGACCCAAGAGAATTCATGCAACGGGCCATAACAGCAGCCCCTCTTGCAAGCCCGTCATCTACGAAAACAACTTTTTTTCCAGCTTCTTTGATAAGCTTCAATTCTTCAAGGTATTTCAGGATCAATTTAGGCTTGTTTCCTGTGATTCCCCCTCTGCCCGTAATCCCTACAGTTGTATTTTCGAAAATAAGACCTTCCTGTTTTGCAACTTTTATTAACCTGTATACTATATGTGCCATTACCTCATCAATAACCCCATAAAGTACCTGAATTCCATATGTATCATAAATTTCCAGGCCTATAGCAGTCAGCTTAGTCATTTCATTCCCGTTTTTGCCTACATCACACCCTATAAGAGTTACCCCTGCTTCTTCAGCCTTAACTGGATTTACGGGGACACTTCCATATCGAGCCCTGTTTTCAGGAACTTTTTCTATTATAATAAGTTCCAGAATACGCTCTGTGTATTCTTGAATCTCTTCCGCATTCAGTTCCAGAATAAGAAAAAAAGGAGGTTTTTTCTTTTCAAACACCTCAAGGGCTGTTCCTACTTTCGAATCCACTAATTTTGACCCTCTGATTATTGCATCAGGAATTGCTCCTGCATATCCGCAGAAATTTCCTATTGTTTTTGCATAGGGCTCATCC
>JBNAKO010000294.1:0-6297 GCA_049706495.1 Methanosarcina sp.
TTACTTTTATAATATAAAATTATGATGAATTCTGCATATTATTTATAATATATAGTTTCTCGTACTGATGCTAAATAGTAATTATAAGCTATGAATTATAAATTGAGAACAGTAATCAAACATCTACAAATCAATAAGAGTACTAAAAAGAATTTGAAACCTTACGCTGGAAAATTATTTCGTAAAATTTATTTCTTATTTTATCCAGGAATTAATGCATAGAATGACTAGGAGCGGTCAAATAAAAGTCGAATTTTGTTGTGGATTCGATATATATATATATGTCCTAACTTTTCGAGAATATAAAGAACAAGAGGCAGCGAACTTGTCCTCAAGATCTAGAATTCAGAGAGCATAATGAAATAAAAGAAGTCTTGAAATTCTTAAAAATTTATGAAGCTGCTGAAAAAATATTTTCATAAGATATTTATTCTAACACATTTATAGAAGCTTAGTTCGAGCGAATCTCACTGAAAAATTATTAGAAATCCTAAAGTCTAAATTTACACTTATCAGCCTTTATAAAGGCGAAATTCCAGACCAAATTTTACATGCTTATAATACTCAAATCACGCAGAAGGAAAGCAGGAAAGAGAATAATTAAGGGGTATATCAATTGAAAAAAAGAAAGGGAATTTATACCGGAATTAATGGAAGATTTGGTAAAAATTACAAATTAACCCTGATTGTTTTGATTCTTATTTTTTCAATTATTGTAGTTTCAGGTTCAGTAGAAAAAAAGTCTACAGAGAGTCAGGAAAGTTCTGGAGTAAATCAGGACCCTAAACTAATAACTATACATGAGACGGAAAACCCTGAGCATACTGACAAAAATTCTAATGAAAATATAGTCCGTGTTACAGGTGAAGGTACCCAAATTAATTCACACCCGAAAGAAGAGCTAAAAAATAGAATAGAAAATTCAGAAAGCCCAGAAGAAAATTCAAAACCAGAAATTAGAGAAACTGAACAAACAGACAGTTATGAAAACACTGGAAATAAGCAGCAAAGTCCGGGCTTAAAGAATAATTTGCAAATTAATACACCTGATCAGGAAAATGATAACCAGAATTTTGAGCCTAACCAAGAAGATAATAAGGCTATTAAGGTTCTAAAAGATAAAGAAATCGCAGAATATAAAACCAAACAGAATGAGCCAAACCCCAGCAAAATAAAGATTCAAAAAAGCACACAGAACCCCTTCCAAGTAAAAGAAAGCTCTGAAATGCAGATAGAAGAGCAAAAAGACGGTGATGAACAAGAAAATGAACAAATAGACAAAATTAGGATTGCAGAACAAAAGACTCTAACTTTAAATGATAGATTCGAGCAGAAAACAGAATTCACAACCGAAAAAGTAAGAGCAGACGTAGTTAAAGAAAAGGAAAAAGCTCCAGAAAAACCAGAAGAGAAAAGCTGGTTTAATAAAGAAGCAGACATCCGGAAGACTAAAGAAAAAAAGTCCGATAAATCAGAGCAAATCTCTCCGGAAAATAATGAATATAAAAACGCGAAGAGACCAATAGAAAAAGCAACAGCAGGTAATAGCAACGAAAACTCGGAAAACAAGGCTAACGAGGAAAGTAAAGGAAATTTAGTAAGCGAGCTGAAAGAAGAAAGTAAACTTAAGCAGACAGACAAAGAAAAAGATAAATTGAGGCAAGAAAAAGCTCCTGAAGATAAGCTCCGCAATAAGGAAGAATTAGAAAAGCCTAGGAACGAAAATAAGATTGTAGAAACCAACAAAAAATCAGAAAGCCAGGAAAAAGAAAAAGATAACTTGGAGAATAATCCTTTCAAAAACTCGGAAAATACCCAGAAGGATACCGATGGCACATTAAAGAAAGAGAAGGAGAAGGTGGAGGATACAGAAAAAATTGAAAGAATAGAAGAAACGGAAAAAAAAGATACAACTAGTGACACAAACATTTGGAAAAACAACGAAGAAAAACAAAACTCAGGGGTAGAAGAAAATAGCGGTATAGGATATCTTACAGATAATATTGTAGAAAATCAGGAAAGTATAAAAAAGGAACATGTCCAAAAACAATATTTTAATGAAGTAAGTGCAGTTCAAAATCCTAAACCAATAGAAGACAGTCAGGAGAGTAAAAAGGAAGTTCCGAAAAACATAGAAGAAGATGTAGCGGCAAATTCTGAAGAGAGTACAGCTAAAACTGAAGAGAGTACAGCTAAAACTGAAGTCGACTACTGCTCAGAAATATTAAAAGATAATCCTTCTCAAGAACCGATCTCAAATATTTACACAGGTTATACGGAAAATATACAAGGAAACTCGGAAAAAGAGTTAGAAAGAGAATCAGAAACTAGGAATATTGTGGATTATGAAAAAAACTTGGGAAGCATCATTTATGTAGCGAATCCAAACATAGTAAGCGAAGAAGTTATGGAAACTGACGGTGATATGAACAGTACAGAGGATAAGGATAATGAAGAAACGGAGGTAAAGTTAGGGATAGTTACAGAAGATGGGATCAATAGTCCAGAAACCAGTCCTGATACAGGCGAAAAAGAGACTAAACAGAAGCCTTCTGATATTGTAGAAAAAATAGGATCAAAATTCGTTACAACTAAGGCTTTAAATTCTGAGTTAGAATTCAAACAAGAAACGCAAAAATGCAATGAGATAATAAGCCAGGTACCTGAAAAGGTATGCCCTGTAGCAGAACCAAGAACATGTGAAGTTAAAACATGTAATGTAACACGCCTGAAAAATAATGAAACAAAACCCGAATTAAAACCCGAGCCAGTAACAGAGATGTTTAACTGGAAGTGCAACCCGGAAACTCAGAAGCCAGATCCTGAGAACAAATCTGAAATAAAACCGGATGAAAATAGCTGGCAAAATCTGAAATTCATACTTTCATATTCATATGCGCTCGATTCCTTTTATACCATTCATGACCCTATAAAAATAGATTACAAAGGTCCTGAAACTTTAGGACAACAGGAAGTGGACATTTATCTGATAAAGAAGTTCAGCCCCGGTTTTTCTAAAGAAGCCCTGGATGAGACGGATGTAAATAAAATTAATCTTGAAGAGCTTCTCAATGAAAATACAGAATCTTATATCCAGGTCCCTGAAATGCTTAATGATAATGGAGACTTATCTCCTCTGGTTTTTGGACCTTTGCCTGCTGGCGATTATTGGGCCGTGGTATCTATTGCGGGAAGCGAAAAGGAAATTCTTTTAGCGAAGTATTTTAAAGTTCTGGAATTTGAAATGGGAGCGGGGGTCCAAGGAAGTATCAAGCAAGGGGAAGATTTCGAGGTTAAACTTGAGCTTGTAGATGCTCCTGATGAAGCCCTGGAAAACTGCACATACTGGGCAGTCTTGATAAGTGAAAAAGCCTATAGGGCAAATAGTGATGGTAGTTCCAGTAATATAAAAATCGGAATTGAAAAGTTCCTTAAGAATTATATTATTACTGGAAATTCCGAGCTGAATTCTACTGCCAGCTCGCCTATGGATTCCAGGAGTTATAAGCTAGTTTTAAATAAAGCTGAATTTAAGGATGAGATTCAAAACCTTATTGGAGAAGGTAATGGTGCAATAAGCATAGGTGAAGGAAATGGAAATACTCTTTCTATTACAAGCCTTGATCTTTCCCCAGGAAATTATCTTCTCTTTGCAGGCTCTTTTGAAGACGGTAAAGGACTTGTGGGCATAACCCAGAAAAAGCTTACGATATATACCCCAAAAAAAGTGTCTTTTGATGGAGATGGAGATTCAACTGGGCACATCTCTTCTGACAACCAGCTTTCAATAACTGCTTCTTCTCTTATTCCTGAAAATCCGATACTCGAAGCTGTAGAACAAGTTTCAATTGAAGAGGTCAAACCTATAATCAAAGGGGCAGTAAATGAAACCGTCAAAATAGTTAAAAATCCCCCGAAAATCCCTTCATTTATCTTGGGTTTTATAGCAACGCTCCTAACTGGATTGTCAATAATTAAAATAAGAAGAACTACTTAAAAGTACTAGGAGCCAAATTTTAAATTGAGGCTCCTACAAATCCTTTTTTGATTAAAATAAGAATTTTAAAATAGTATTCAAAATTCTGCTACTTTCTTCATCCTTAATTTTAAGTTTGTTTTCAACGTTTATTTTATTTATTGTTTATTATTATCATTCATCTACTTTTTATCTGTTTATTCATTGTTGTTTATTTTTATTTAGTAGTTTTTATTTGAATTGCTTAATCTTTGCTTTATCCAGAATTTGTTTATATTTTAAATTAAAATTGTCTGGAGACTGTAATATAATCAGATTTAGTTAGTTTACTAACTCCGGCGGAATTTTTTACCTTCAAAGTAACAGTATATTCTCCAACTTTTTTATAGGTGTGTACTGGGCTTTTCTCTGTTGAAGATGTCCCATCACCAAAAGTCCATTTCCAGGAATATGGAGAGTTTTTGCTTTTGTCTACAAATTGAACTTCCAGGGGAGTCTTTCCAAATTTGGGAGATGCTGAAAAAGATGCTACTGGAGCTTTTTTGGTTCCTGCTGCTTTTTCAACAACAATGTAGTAAGATTTCGTTATTGTGTTGCTGAAAGCTGAATTTTTAACTTTAAGGATTACAGTGTATTTTCCTGCTTTTTTATAAGTATGTGTAGGATTTTTTTCTGTTGAAGAAGTCCCATCTCCAAAGTTCCATTTCCATTCGACAGGATTTCCCGTGCTTAAGTCTTTAAAAGCAACCTTAAGGGGTGCTTTCCCTACTCGCGGGTTTGCACAAAAGTCAGCAACAGGTTTTTGTTCTTTAGCCTTAAGTTCGACTATTTGTTCCAAACCTCCAATTTTTATTTTGAAGAGCCCTGCAGGAATTGAGCTGGTATCATAGCTGTATTTGAATTTCCCTTTTGAATCTGCTTTAAAGTTTTGAGAAGCCGTAAATTTAAGATGTACAGAGGATTTCCCTTCCAAAGAATTTCCATCAATTATAACTTTGTAGGAGAGAGGAGGTACATGCCCCTGGGAAATTGTTGCAACTCCGTTTGAGGCCATTACATTAAGGTTAATGCAAACAAACTTTTTTACCCCGACATGAAGATCCTTTACTCCTTCTGCCTGGACAGTAAATATATTGTCGAAACCTTCAGGAACCTGGATGTCTTTAAGTATATACTGGTATTTGCCCTTAGAAACAGGCAGATCCATTTCAAAAGAAATTTCTCCTTGGATTGTTTCGTCTGGAGTAGCTGTTCCTCTTATTTTTATTAAATCCCCTACAGTTGGAGACGCAGGTGTAAGTTTCCAATCAACTTTTGCTGTTGCCGGCGAAATAAGTAAACAGAATAAAAGAAATGTAGACAAAAAACAAAAAATAAATTTTCTCCTTTCCAATTTTATCTTTTTGGTTTCTTTTTTTTGATTCACGTCTACTAAGATATTTTCCATAAAAATTCCTCCTTTTTTCTTTTACATAAAACCTGAATAAGTGCGGGTATGTAAAATGAAAATAACATCTTTTAATCAGATTCTTCTAATAACTCTTTAAGTTAGTAAAATAATTATTATAGAACATAATATTTTTTTTATTTCAGAAAAATGTATTTATACTTAATAAAATTTTTGATCTGTAGCAATTTTTACCTTCATCTCGATAAAATCTTATTATCTATTGTTTAATTAATATTAGAATAAAGAAATATAGCTCCCATATTTTAGAAAGTAAAATTCAAAAATTAGATTGAATACAAAAGTAGATGTCCAAAATGTGTTAATTAACTTGTGATCAATTGAGTAATTAGTAATTTGAATATAAGATCATCTCTGATTCGTGATCTATTTATTTAAAAAGCCCATCCTTCCTTTGAAACTTTTAGTCTAAATATTTTCAGAACGAAGTTAATTTATATATGATTAATATAAAGTAATTATAATATAACACTTCCATTTTGAACTGAAAAAAGAAAAATTATATCCTAATATAATTAGATTACGAAATAGTCAAAAAATTAATTTCATGTTCTTTGAATCTCTTTGAAATTATTAGGTAATATCTCTAACATTGTTGAGGCTGCGTGATTTCTTATTTTGGTGTCTAAGTCGTATCGATATTTACTTAATTTTAAAAGTGTATCTCTAAAAAGTCTAAAAATATATAAAAAATCTCATGCAGTATTGAAAATAGAACCGGAAAGAGAAATTGATACCATAAAATTTACAATTATTGGGCAAAGATAGATACTATAAGACTTGCTTCAATTATGATTTTTGCATAACTTTATACCAACATTTACATTTAAGTATCATTTTTCTTTTTTTAAAT
>JBNAKO010000295.1:0-15181 GCA_049706495.1 Methanosarcina sp.
ACAAACATAACCGTTACCGATTCTCTGATTAATTTGACAGGCCCAACAGGCGACAATTTCCAATCAGGAGTTTTAAATGTTGGAGAAGTCTGGGTATATGAAGGAAATTACACAGTAACTCAGCAAGATGTAAATTCTAACGGCGGAGGAGACGGGTTCATTGAAAACACAGCAGCAGTAGACTGTGACCAGCTAGAACCTAAATATCATTCTGCTCAGGTGCCAATAATTGCAACTCCAGCTTATACAATTGACAAAAAAGTTATTGATGTGGCTGGAAAAGAGCCTGAAGCAAATATATCAAAAGCAGGAGAAACTATCAACTACCAGATTAATATTACGAACGCTGGAAATGTCGAGCTTACTAATGTAACCCTTACAGATACACTGATGAATTTGATAAACCCCGAGGGGGATAATTCGCCAGCAGGAATCCTTAATGAAGGAGAAACCTGGACATACAATGGAACCTATAATGTAACTCAGCAAGATATAAATACTAATGGGAATGGGAACGGATTAATAGAAAACATAGCAACAGTTGACTGCGACCAGCTTGAACCCAAATCGCATTTGGCTGAAGTACCAGTAAAAGCATCACCTGCTTATATTATTGATAAAACGGTTCTTGACGTTGGAGGGCGTGGACCTGCAGGGTTTGTAATGTCGGCAGGGGATGTATTAAGCTACCAGATTAATGTCAGCAATGTAGGAAATGTTGATCTGACAAATGTAACTGTGGATGAATACCTTTTTGAGATAACAGGCCCGGCAGGGGATAATGAGCCTGCTGGAATTTTGAATACAGGAGAAACCTGGATTTATACTGGAAACTATACAGTAACTCAGGAAGATATAAACAACCATGGCACACTGATCGGGAATTTTGATGATATAAATGGTGCAGACGGGGATATGGATAATATTGCAACCGTGGATTGCGATCAACTTGATCCGAAAACCCATACTGCCGAAGTGCCATTGGGAACCCCTGTTTATATAATTGACAAAACTATTGTTGATGTTGCAGGAAAAGGCCCGGCTGGAGAGGTAACAGCAGCAGGAGATACAATCAGTTATCAGGTAAGGGTAACTAACAGTGGAAATCTTGATCTGACAAACATAACTGTTTCCGATTCTCTGGTTAATCTTACAGAACCTACAGGAGACCTTGAACCTTTAGGTATTCTAAACACGGGAGAAATCTGGACATATACAGGAAATTATACAGTAACCCAGGCAGATACACGAAACGCTGTTGAAGGTAAAGGGTTCATAAATAATACAGCCACTTTGGCCTCCACTCAGCTTGACCCTCAAAATGACACGGAAAGCGTTAGAATAGTCTTGCCAAGAGCTTATGACATTGATAAAACTGTTATTGATGTTGCAGGCCAGGGGCCTGAAGGGAGCATAATAGCTACTGGAAATGTAATTAAATATCAGGTAAATGTGACAAATACCGGACTGGTCAATCTTACAAATGTAAGCGTTATTGATACCCTGATTAATTTGACAGGTCCGGGAGAGTCTTTAAATTCGAATTTAATTCTGGAAATAGGGGAGTACTGGCTTTATAATAGCACATATACCGTTAATCAGAATGATATAAACACTAATGGAAACGGAAACGGATTAATTGAAAACACAGCAACAGTTTCCTGCGACCAGTTAAGCGAAAAAACTGATGCTGCCGAAGTGCCTATAAAAAGAGTCTCTACATACACCTTCCAGAAAATAGTAACTGACGTAGGAGGGAAAGGCCCGAAAGGAGATGTAACCAGGGCCGGGGAAACAATCAGTTATTCTATAATTATCAACAATACCGGAAACACTGACCTGACAAACATAACAATTGGTGATTCTTTAATAGCTCTTATAGGCCCAATAGAATCGAAGAATGAAAATGGAATTTTAGACTTTGAGGAGAGTTGGACCTACACAGGCAGCTATACAGTAACCCAGGCCGACATAAATAGCAATGGAGGCGGCGATGGGTCAATAGAAAATACAGTAACAGTTAACTTTGGCGGGGCAGGCCAGAAAACATACACTGTTGATGTGCCATTACGAGGGGCTCCTGCTTATACTATAGAAAAAACTGTTATTGACGTTGCCGGAAAAGGGCCTGAAGAAACCGTAACGAAAGCCGGAGAAATAATAAGCTACCAGATTAAAGTCGGTAATGAAGGAAATACTGACCTGACAAATCTAACTTTAAATGATTCTTTAACTTCCCTTTCAGATCCTGTAGAATCAAAAACTCCTGATCGAATTCTTGAAGTTGGGGAAAACTGGACATACAGCACTAATTACACAGCAACTCAACAGGACTTAAATACCAATGGAAATGGAACCGGGTTCATTGACAATATTGCAACGGTTGACTGCGATGAACTAGAAGGAAAGAACAATACTGCAAAAGTGCCCTTAAGAGGAAACCCCAGTTATACCGTTCATAAAAGTATTACAGACATCGGAGGGAAAGGCCCTTCAGACACTGTAACCAAAGCAGGGGAAGTAATCAGCTACCTTGTAGAGATAAATAATACAGGGAATGTTGAACTCACAAATACCACTGCTGCTGATTCTTTGATTAACCTCACCTCTCCGAACGAGTCTTTATCTACAAATGGGGTTTTGGAAGTTGGAGAAAAATGGACATACATTACTAATTACACAGTTACGCAGGCAGATTTAAACAATAATGCAGGTGGGGACGGGCTAATTGAAAACACTATAAAAGTCAGTTGTGATCAATTAGGAGAAAAAACTCATACTGTTCAGGTGACACTGAAAGGACTCCCGGTTTATACCATTGAAAAAATAATAACGGATATTGCAGGAGATGGGCCGTCCGGGACTATAACTAAAGCCGGAGAAACAATTAGTTATTCTGTGGTTGTAAACAATATAGGAAACATAGACCTGACAAATGTAACCGTTTCCGATCCTTTAGCTTCTCTGACAGGCCCGGCAGAATCAAAAGCACAGGATAATATTCTGGAAGTTGGAGAAAAGTGGATTTACAGTGCAAATTATACAGTAAAGCAAAAAGATTTAAACAGTAATGGAAATGAAACCGGGCTGATTAAAAATACAGTAATTATTGACTGCGACCAGTTAGAAGGAAAATCAAGCTCGGCTGAAGCGCTTCTAAAACCTGTGCCTGCCTATAAGATTGACAAAATTGTAATAGATGTTGCTGAAAAAGGCCCTGAAGGAACGATAAGTAAAGCTGGAGAAACTATCACTTACCAGATCAAGGTTTACAATTTGGGAAATGTCGATTTAACAAATATTACTACTTCTGATTCTTTAACTAGCCTTATAAACCCTGTGGAATCTGTAAACCCGGATGGCGTTTTAGAAGTTGGAGAAAACTGGACCTATAATACCAGCTACACAGTCACTCAAACAGATGTAAATACAAATGGAAACGGTGACGGACTAATAGAAAATAAGGTAACTGTTGATTGCGATCAGCTTGATCCAGGCTCGGATATAATAGAAATTCCCCTGAAGGGTAAGCCGGCTTATACCATTAATAAAGTTGTTACTAATGTCGGAGAGCAAGGACAGTCCGGAACTATTACTCAGGTCGGGCAAACAATTGGCTACCAGGTAAAAATCGACAACGTAGGTACTGTAGATCTGACAAATATATCTGTTTCTGATTCCCTTGTAAATTTGACCGGGCCAGCAGAGTCTCTGAATATTAATAACATTCTTGAGGTTGGAGAAAACTGGACTTATACTGGAAATTATTCCGTTACTCAGGCAGATATAAACACTAATGGAGGAGGAAACGGATTAATTGAAAACACGGCAACGGTTTCCTGCAGCGAGCTTGATGCAAAATCCGATTCTTCTGAAACACCTTTGAAAGGAATTCCAGCTTATATCATTGATAAAACGGTGATAGATGTTGCAGGAAAAGGAGCTTATGCAACTGTAACAAAAGCAGGAGAAACAATAAATTACCAGATCAAAGTCAGCAATGTCGGCAATATCGATCTGATAGATGTAAACGTTACCGATTCCTTGACTTCCCTTACAGCTCCGGCAGAATCAAAGACTCCTGATGGGATTTTAGAAGTTGGAGAAAACTGGACCTATAATACTACTTATTCAGTAACCCAGACCGATATAAATACCAATGGGGGAGGCAATGGCTTAATAGAAAACAGAGCTTTTGTTTACTATGATCAGCTTGAACCTAAGTCTAATTCTGCTGAAGTGCCTGTAAAAGGAAGGCCTGCCTGTACTATCCACAAGGATGTTATTGATGTAGCTGGAAGAGGGCCCTTTGCACATGTGGAAAAAGCGGGAGAAACAATAACCTATAAGGTTAATGTGACAAATGCAGGAACTGTTGATCTGACAGAAGTAAACGTTACCGATTCTCTGGTCAACCTTTCGGCCCCTGCAGAATCAAAAACAGTGGATAATATCCTGGAAGTAGATGAGACCTGGACTTATACTACCAGTTATCCAGCAACTCAGGCCGATATAAACACTAATGGTGGGGGAGACGGGTTAATTGAAAATACTGCAACAGTTCAATGTAATCAGCTAGAACCGCATTCGGATACTACAGAGGTTCCACTAAAAGGAATGCCAATCTATACGATTGATAAAATAATTACTAATGTTGCCGGAAATGGATCTTCCGGCACCATAACTAAGGCTGGGGAAATTATTGGTTATCAGGTCAATGTAAGAAATTCAGGAAATATTGACCTTACAAATGTGACTGTTACTGATTCTTTAATTAATCTTACAGGACTCATCGAATCGAAAACCACTGATAGTATTCTGGAAGTAGACGAAATCTGGACACTTACAGGAAATTACACAGTTACTCAGGCTGATATAAACTCCAATGGCGGGGGAGACAGTTTAATTGAAAATATAGCAACAGTTGATTGTGATCAGCTTGAACCTAAATCAGATTATACAGAGACACCGCTACAGGGTGTGCCTGCTTTTATAATTCACAAAATTATTACAGATATTTCAGGAAGAGGGCCAAAAGCTCACGTTGAAAATGCAACGGATATTATACGTTACCAGATTAACGTAACAAATGAAGGAAATATCGACCTGACAAACGTTACAGTCTCTGATTCCCTGGTTAATCTGGCAAGTCCCACAGAATCAAAAACCCAGGACAATATCCTGGAAGTAAATGAAATCTGGACACTTACAGGAAATTATACGGTTACTCAAGCAGACATAAACAATAATGGAAATGGAGATGGATTTTTAGAAAATACTGTAAGTGTTGTTTCAGATCAGGCCCCAGAAAAATCGGATGCTGCAGAAGCACATATTAAAGGAAATCCAGGTTATACTGTTGAAAAAACAATGATAG
Source organism: Methanosarcina sp. (assembly GCA_049706495.1). GTDB lineage: Archaea > Halobacteriota > Methanosarcinia > Methanosarcinales > Methanosarcinaceae > Methanosarcina. The sequence goes on from JBNAKO010000295.1 coordinate 5,378, forward strand.
ATGTTGCAGGAAATGGACCAGAAGGACATATCAAAAAAGCAGGGGAAATAATAACCTATCAGGTCAACGTAACAAATGAAGGAAATATCGACCTTACCGGTATAACTGCTAATGATTCTTTAGTTAATCTTACTGATCCGAACGAGTCTTTGGCTGTGAATGAAATTCTTGAGGTAGGCGAAGTCTGGACTTACAGAGGAAACTATACTGTTACTCAGGCAGATATAAACAGCAATGGGGACGGAGATGGCCTAATTGAGAATAATGTAACAGTTGACTGCGGCCAGTTAGCAGCAAAATCAGATGTTGCCGAGGTGTCCTTACAAGGAAACCCAGTTTATATTATTCACAAAACTATTACTGATGTTGCACAGAGAGGAGCAACTGGACATATTGAAAAAGCAGGGGAAATAATCAGTTATCAGGTCAATGTAACAAATGCAGGAAATATTGACCTGACAAATGTTAATGTTACTGATTCTTTAACTTCCCTTTCAGAACCATTTGAATCTGCAAATGAAAATGGAATTTTAGATGTAGATGAAGTCTGGACATATACAGGGAATTATACAGTTACTCAGGCAGACATAAATACCAATGGTGGAGGAAATGGATTAATTGAAAATACGGCAATTGTCTCCTGCAACCAGCTTGATGCAAAATCCGATTCTGCTGAAGTACCATTAAAGGAGATGCCGATTTACACTATTCATAAGGATATTGTTGATGTAGCCGGCAGAGGGCTAACTGGAAACGTTGAAAAGGCAGGAGAAGTAATAATCTATCGGGTCAATGTAACAAATGCAGGAAACGTGGATCTCACAAATGTAACCATTTCTGATTCTTTGACCAGGCTTTCAGTTCCAGTTGAATCAAAGAATCCTGATGGCATTCTCGAAGTAGATGAGGTCTGGACTTATACTGGAAATTATACTGTTACTCAAGCAGACATAAACACTAATGGAAATGGAACAGGATTTATCAGAAATACAGCAACAGTTGACTGTGATCAACTGGAGTCAAAATCTGATAAAGAACAGGTATTTTTGAGGGCAGTTCCGGCTTATATTATTCGTAAAGATGTTATTAGTGTTGGAGAAAAAGGATCCTCTGGAACTGTTGAAAAAGCAGGGGAAATAATAACCTATCAGGTTAATGTAACAAATGCAGGAAATATCGACCTGACAAATATAACTATTTCTGACTCTTTAACTTCCCTGACAGGTCCAGTTGAATCAAAGAATCCTGATGATATTCTCGCAGTAGATGAAATCTGGACTTTTGCAGGAAATTATACTGTTACTCAGACAGATATAAACACAAATGGAAATGGAAACGAATTAATTGAAAATACGGCAACTGTTGACTGTGATCAGCTCGAACCTAAATCAGATATTGCTGAAGTAGCATTAAAAGGACTACCAATATACACTATTCATAAGAATGTCATTGATGTAGCCGGAAGAGGGTCGACTGGAAGTATAACAAAAGCTGGAGAAATAATCAGTTATCAGGTCAATGTAACAAATGCAGGAAATATTGACCTGACAAATGTTAATGTTACTGATTCTCTTGCTTCCCTGGCAGGCCCGGCAGAATCAAAAGCACAGGATAATATTCTGGAAGTTGATGAAGTCTGGACTTATACAGGAAATTATGCAGTTACCCAGGCAGACTTAAACAGTAATGGGAATGGGACAGGATTTATCAGAAATTCAGCAACAGTTGACTGTGATCAGCTCGAACCTAAATCAGACGGTACTGAAACCCCACTGAAAGGAATGCCAGCATATATTCTGGATAAAACTGTAACCGACGTGGCTGGAAAAGGGCCAGTAAATATTATAACGAAAGCTAAAGACATAATCAGTTATTCTGTGGCTGTAATTAATGCAGGATTCATAGATCTGACAAATGTAACCGTTACTGATTCTTTAACTAATCTTACAGGCCCGGATGAATCAAAAAGCATTAATGGAATTTTAAATGTTGATGAAATCTGGAATTATACCGGAAATTACACAGTTACTCAGGAAGATATAAACAGTAACGGGAATGGAACCGGATTTATCAAAAATACAGCAATTGTTGACTCCAGCGAATTAGAACTAAAAGTCCGCACCGCAGAAGTACCTTTGCAAGCAACTCCAGCTTACACTATAGATAAAAATATTATAAGTATTGATGGAAAAGAACCTTCTCAAGCAATAACAAGAGCAGGACAAACAATTAATTACGAAATAAAAGTCAACAACGCTGGAAATGTAGATTTAACTAATGTAACCATTGCCGATTCTCTAACAAACCTGACAGTTCCGGTTGAGTCCCTAACCTCTGACAATATCTTAGAAGTTGGAGAAAACTGGACTTATGCAGGAAATTATACGGTTACTCAAACAGACTTAAACAGTAATGGAAATGGGACAGGATTAATTGAGAATACAGCAACTGTTGATTGCACGCAGCTTGAACCAAAATCAGATACTGTTAATATTCCTTTAGAAATAATCCCTGCATATAATATTCAGAAAAGAGTTACGGATGTTGCAGAAAGAGGCCAGGCTGGAATCGTCACAAATGCTGGAGAAATAATCAGCTATTCTATAACTGTGAATAATACGGGAAATATTGACCTAAATAATGTAACTGTATCCGATTCTTTAACGAACCTTTCAGGCCCTGTAGAATCAAAATCTACTGATAGTATTCTTGAAGTCGGAGAGATCTGGAGTTATACTGGAAATTATACAGTTACTCAAACGGATTTAAATACGAATGGGGGAGGGGACGGAGCAATTGAAAACACAGCAAAGGTTTCCTGTGCCCAGCTGGGGGAAAAATCTTACACTGCAGAAGTTTCCTTAAATGGAATTCCAGTCTACATTATCGATAAAAGAATTATAGATATTGGAGGAAAAGGTCCATCTGAAATTATAACAAAAGCAGGAGAAACTATCACCTATCAGGTCAAAATCGACAATGTAGGGAATATCGACCTGACAGATGTTACAGTTTCTGATTCTCTAACCGACTTAATAGGACCAAATGAATCAAAAACCTCTGATAGGATTTTGGAAGTTGGAGAAAACTGGACTTTCGTTGGAAATTATTCGGTTAGTCAGGCAGACATAAACACCAATGCCGGAGGAAACGGAATAATTGAAAACACAGCAACGGTTTCCTGTGCCCAACTGAGAGAAAAAACCCATAGTGCTGAAGCTTCTTTAAAAAGCACACCTGCTTATACATTGAACAAATTAGTCACAGATGTAGCTGGAAAAGGCCCCTACGGAACCATAGCACAATCAGGGGAAAGAATCAGTTACGTTATAATTGTGAATAATGCAGGAAATGTTGACCTGACAAATGTTAACGTGACTGATTCTCTGATTTCCCTTATGGAGCCTGTCGAATCCATAAACAATAATGGAATATTAGATGTTGATGAAAACTGGACTTATTCAGGGACTTATACAGTCACTCAAGCAGACATAAACAGCAATGGGAATGAGGACGGGATAATTGAAAATACAGCAACGGTTTCCTGTGCCGAGTTAGACAAAAAAACTCATAGTGCTGAAGTGCCTGTAAAAAGAGATCCTGCTTACATGGTTGAAAAAACAGTTACTGATATTGCAGGGCAAAGACTAGCTGGCAGTATAACCAGGGCCGGGGAAACAATCAGCTATTCTATAATTTTAAATAATACCGGAAACACGGATCTGACAAATGTTACTATTATTGATTCTTTAACGAATCTGACAGATCCGATAGAATCAAAGAATAAAAATGGAATTCTGGAGTTTGAGGAAGGCTGGATTTACGAAAGCAATTATACTGTTACTCAGGCAGATCTGAACAGCAATGGAAATGGAAACAGTCTAATTGAAAATACCGTTAGGATTAATTGCTCTGAACTGGGAGAAATTTCAGATAGTGCAGAAGTCCAATTAGAAACAGCGCCTGCTTATAATGTTGAGAAAATTGTCACAGATGTTGCAGAAAAAGGCCCTGCTGGAATTATATCAAAGGCTGGAGAAGTAATTAGCTATCAGATAAGAATCAATAATGACGGCAACATAGACCTGACAAATTTAATGGTTCTGGATACTCTGGCAAATCTGGCGGAACCTGTAGAATCTATAGGTAAAAATGGGGTTTTAGAAGTAGGAGAAAACTGGACTTATAGCACCAATTATACAGCAACCCAGGCCGATATTAACAGCAATGGGGAAGAAGACGGGTTCATTGAAAATACAGTAACAATAGACTGTGACCAGTTAGATAAAAAATCATATACTGCGAGCGTACCCTTAAAAGGAAATCCTGTTTACATTATTGATAAAACAGTCACAGATGTTGCTGGAAATGGGCCTGCAGGAGTTGTAACAAAGGCCGGAGAAGGAATAAAGTACCTTATAACCGTGAAAAATGCGGGAAGTAAAGATTTAACTAACGTAACTGTTTCTGACTCTTTAACCAATATAACAGGCCCGGATGAATCAAAGAGTTCTGATAGGATCCTGGAAGTTGAAGAAGTCTGGAACTATACAGGGACTTATACTGTTACTCAAGCAGACATAAACAGTAACGGGAATGGAAGCGGAGTAATTGAAAATACTGCTACTGTCAGATGTGACCAGTTAGAGGAAAAGAATTACACTGCTGAAGTGATCATAAATGGGGCTCCGGCTTATACCATAGATAAAACCATTATTAGTGTCGGAGGTAACAGCTCGGCAGATACAATAACAAAAGCAGGAGAAGTTATTACTTACCAGATTAAAGTTAACAACTCAGGAAATATTGATTTAACCAATGTAACTGTTGCTGATCCTTTAATTTCCCTTTCAGAGCCATCTGAGTCAGAAGTTCCCAATGGGATCCTGGAAGTAGGAGAAAACTGGACATATCTAGGCAACTACACAGTAACTCAAGAAGATCTTAATAGTAATGGGAACTGGGACGGAATAATCGAAAATACCGCTACTATAACCTGTAATGAGCTTGAAGCAAAATCCGATTCTGCTGAAGTGCCTCTAGAGGCCGCTCCGGTTTATATACTGAATAAAAAAGTCATTGATATTGCAGGAAAAGGCCCTACAGGAATTGTAACAAAAGCCGGAGAAGGAATAAGTTACATTGTAGAGATAAGCAATGCAGGGAATGTTGAGCTTACCAATGTGACAATTGACGATTTTCTTATTAATCTCTCAGGCCCTGTTGAGTCCAGAAATTCTAACGGAGTATTAGAAGTCGAAGAAAACTGGACCTATACAGGCATTTATAATGTAACCCAGGATGACATAAACAGTAATGGTGGTGGGGATGGAGAAATAGAGAATCTCGTAAAAATAAGCTGCGACCAGTTGGGCGAAAAAACTCACGCTGCCGGAGTGCCTTTAAAAGGTTCGCCAATTTACACTATTGATAAATCTGTTCTTGATGTTGCTGGAAAGGGCCCAAAAGGGACTGTGAATAGTTCTGGAGAAATAATCAGTTATCTTATACAGATAAATAATACAGGCACTGTCGATCTCACCAATGTAACTGTAATTGATACACTTATTAACCTGACAGGGCCAGAAGAATCAATAAACTCAAATAGAGTCTTAGAAGTTGGGGAAACCTGGAACTATACAGGCAATTATACAGTTACTCAGGCAGAGATGAATAATAATGGAAATGGGGATGGGGTTATTGAGAATATAGCGGAAGTTGATTGCCACCAGCTTGAGCCTAAATCGGATTATGTTGAAGTCCCACTTAAGAATTTGCCAGCTTATACTATTGACAAGGCTGTTGTCGATGTTGCCGAAAAAGGCCCTCTAGAGGCTATAATTAGAGCTGGACAATTAATAAGCTATCAGATTAAGGTTAACAATATAGGAAATATTGACCTGACAAATGTTACTGTTATTGATTCTTTGACTAACCTGACGGACTCTATTGAATCAAAAACAATTGATAAAATCCTGGAAGTCGGGGAAATCTGGATATATAACACTAATTACACAGCTACCCAGGAAGACATAAACAGCAATGGGGGAGGAGACGGGGTAATAGAAAACAAAGCTACCGTTAAATCTGACCAGTTAGGAGAAAGATCTCACATTGCATGGGTACCTGTAAAAGGGGCTGCAGTTTACATCCTTGATAAGACAGTTATAAATGTTGCAGGCAGGGGGCCAGATGCATATGCGGATAAGGCTGGAGACATTATTCAATACCAGGTTAACGTAAGCAATGCAGGAAATATTGACCTGACAAATGTAACTATTTCTGATTCTTTAATTAATCTGTCAGGACCGGATGAATCGAAGCTTCCTGATGGAGTTCTAAAAGTAAACGAGACCTGGACTTACACTGGGAATTACACAGTAACTCAGGCGGACATAAATAGTAATGGAAACGGAACCGGTCTAATTGAAAATACTGTTACCGTAAATTCCGATCAATTAAAACCGGAATTCCATAAAGCGAGAGTGCCTTTACAAAGATTCCCGGCTTATGTTATTCATAAAAACCTTCTTGATGTTGCTGGAAAGGGCCCGGATGCTCATATAGAAAATGCTGATGATATTATCAGGTATCAGATAGATGTGAGCAATGTAGGGAATGTTGATTTAATCAATGTAACCGTAAACGATTCCTTAATTTCCCTAGGAGAACCTTCAGAATCAAAAACTACTGATAAGATCCTGGAAGTAGGAGAAATCTGGGTTTTTACAGGAAATTATACAGTTACTCAAGAAGATATGAACAACCAGAATGGAAATGCGTTTATTGTAAATAACGCAACTGTTGTTTCCGAGGAACTCGAATTAAAATCAGATACTTCAGAAGTGCCCTTTGCAGGAAGGCCCGGATATATTATCAAGAAAAAGGCTATTAATGTTGCAGGAAAAGGGCCAGATGGGGTCGTGACAAAAGCTGGAGATATTATTCAATATCAGGTTAATGTAAGCAATGAAGGTAACATTAACCTGACCAGCATAAATGTTTCCGACCCTTTGATCAGCCTTTCAGAGCCTGTTGAAACAAAGAATTCAGATAGAATTCTTGAAGTAGATGAAACCTGGACTTATACAGGAAATTACATAGTAACCCAAGCTGATATAAACTCTAATGGAAATGGACACGGGTTAATTGAAAATACTGCAACCGTGAAGTCAGACCAGCTAGGTCCAAAATCAGATACGTCTGAGGTTCAATTAGAGACAATAAAATCCCTTATTGTTCATAAAAATATTATAGATGTTGCAGGAAGAGGGCCGACAGGATATTTAGAAAAAGCAGGAGATATGATAAGGTATCAGGTTAATGTCACTAATGCAGGAAATGTGGATCTAGCTAACTTAACTGCCAGTGATTCTTTAATTGATCTTTCAGATCCGATTGAAACAAAGAATCCTGATAGAATTCTTGAAGTAAATGAAACCTGGACTTATAATGGGAACTATACAGCAAATCAGACAGATATAAACAATAATGGAAATGGAGAAGGCTTTATTGAAAATGAGGTGGCAATTACCTCCCCTGAGCTAAATCCCCAAACAGATAACGCTAATGTTCCTTTAAAGAAAATTCCAATTTTTTTAGTAGATAAAAAAGTCATTGATATTGCTGGAAATGGCCCATCTGGCCATTTAGAAAAAGCAGGAGACATTGTTCAATATCAGATTAATGTAAGTAATGAAGGAAATGCTGATCTTACAAACGTGACTGTTCTTGATTCCTTAGTTAATTTAACTGGCCCTCTGGAGTCAAAAACTTTTGATAATATCCTTGAAGTTGGAGAGATCTGGACTTATACTGGAAATTATTCAGTAACTCAGATTGATATAAACAACAATATTGATGAAAACGGCTCATTAAAGAATACAGTATTCGTTGATTGTGATCAGTCGGAAGAGAAAACGCATACTGTTGAGATCCCTCTAAAAGGTATACCTCTTTATGAAATTGAAAAATCCGTTATTGATATTTCAGGAAAAGGCTCACAGGCAAATGTAGAAAGTGCCGGAGATATCATAAGATACCTGATACAGATTAGCAATGCAGGAAATGTTGATCTTACAAACGTGACTGTTTCTGATTCTTTGACTAACCTTACTGGTCCGGTGGAATCAAAAACTTCTGATCGAATTCTGGAAGTTGGGGAGACCTGGAATTATACAGGAAATTATTCGGTTAGTCAGGCAGATATTAACGATAACGGAAATGGAAATGGAAACAATTTAATCGAAAATACTGCAACCGTAGACTGCGACCAGTTGGGAGAAAAGCTTCACAATGTAAGTGTTCCTCTAAATAGAGTAGCAGCCTATACTATCAGCAAAACAATTTCAGATGTGGCTGGTCGAGGGCCGGCAGGGGCTGTGACTAAAGCTGGAGATGTAATCAGGTATTCTATTCTGATAAGCAATGCAGGAAATGTTGATCTGACGAATGTTACGGTCTCTGATTCTCTGACTACACTTACGGAACTAAATGAATCAAAGATTTCCAATGAAATTCTGGAAGCTGGAGAAAACTGGACGTATAACAGCAGTTATACAGTAACTCAAGCAGACATTAACAGCTATGGAAACGGCGATGGACTAATTGAAAACACAGCAGTAGTTGATTGTAACCAGTTAGAAGAGAGGTCTTCTACCACTGAAGTCCAGATAATTGGGACCCCAATTTACATTCTTGATAAAAGCATTATAGACGCAGCCGGAAAAGGACCATCCGGAACCGTAACTAAAGCAGGCGAAATAATACGCTATGCTATAACTGTTAGCAATTTTGGGAATATTGACCTGATAAATGTTACTGTTTCTGATGCTTTGATTAACCTTTCAGGCCCTGTAGAATCAAAAACTACTGATAGTATTCTTGAAGTCGGAGAGATCTGGAGTTATACTGGAAATTATACAGTTACTCAGGCTGATATAAATACCAATGCGGGAGGAGACGGAATAATTGAAAACACAGCAACTGTTTCCTGCGATCAAATATATGAAAAATCTCATAGTGCTGAAGTTTCCCTGAAAACAATGCCTGCATACATAATTGACAAAAATGTGCTTGATGTTGCCGGAAAAGGGCCAGAAGGGACTGCAACAAAAGCCGGGGAAATAATCACCTATGAAATAAGAGTCACCAATGAAGGAAATCTTGACCTGACAGATATAAATGTTAATGATTCTCTGGCAACTCTCACAGAGCCAGTGGAGTCTCTATATGAAAATAAAATTTTAGATGTTGGAGAAAATTGGACTTATAATGCCACCTATTCTATCACTCAAGAAGATATAAACAGCAATGGAAACGGAGACGGCTTAATTGAGAATAATGCCAGCGTCAACTGTACTCAACTTGGACAGAAATCCCATACCGTTGAAGTGCCTGTAAAAAGAACCCCAGCCTACTCTATTGAGAAAACTGTTGTAGACGTTGCAAGAAAAGGCCCAACAGGAAACATAACAGAAGCCGAGGATACAATTACCTATTTCATAACTGTATATAATACAGGGAACACTGAGCTTACTAATGTGACCGTTTTTGACTCTCTGGCAAATCTATCAAAGCCCAAAGAATCCATAAATGAAAACGAAATTTTAGAAGTTGGAGAAAACTGGTCATATAATGCTACTTATTCGATAAGTCAGGAAGATTTGAATAATAACGGCAATAGAAATGGATTTATTGAAAATACAGTGATTGTTGACTGTGAGCAGCTTGCCCCAAAATCTGGTGAAGCTAAAGTTCCAATAATTCAGGACCCAGTCTTGATTTAGATCGGAAGAGCACACG
>JBNAKO010000296.1:0-10195 GCA_049706495.1 Methanosarcina sp.
AAACTCAGGTTTATGTTACTATATCTGGAATTTGAAATAATCAATTGATCTTATGATACGGAAAATGATTTTCAAAATCTTATTGATGTCGAATAAAAATTAGTTTTGGGATGAGCTCATAAATTAAACTTCTATTCAACATTTTGTTTGCAACGAGATATACTTTTTCTGATTCGATTTTATTGAACATAAATAAAATCATAAAATTAAATTGTTAATTTTAAATGTTAATTTAAATGTTAATTTAAATATTAATTTTAAATCCTTAAATCTAATTATCAACCCTAGTCCTTTTTCTTTTGTTTTTTCTTTCTCTTTTTTAATTCTATTTTTTGATCTGAATTAATAAAAAACATAAGATTAACGAAGATATATAATGAGGATATATACTGAAATCTTGTAAACTTCTGTTTGAAAATGAGATTAGGAAAAAAGGTGAGCGTTGAGAACAACGCCAGAAAGTTTTGATTTAAGTTTTTATTTTATATTTTTAGTTTAGATTTTTAGTTTAGATTTTTGAACAACTTTTTTGAACTGATTGCTAGACTAAATTTTAAATTTCAAGTTTTAATTCTGGTTGTATATTGCTTCACATATTTTTCCAAGGTCATTACCAATCTCATTTACTTCTTCAATGTCCTGTGCTGGCACATTATTTACATACAATGCAAAAGCTACCCTCTTCCCTTCAGAGGTTGTCATGTATCCTCCCAGGGCTTTGGCAGAAACAATTATTCGATCATTAACAGCATCGTATTTTGCAGTAGTTCCGCTCTTGGCCTGAACTTTCCCCTTAACAGGGCTATTCGGACTAACAGAGTTTGCCAGGGACCCATCTACTCCAAGAATAGGTAAAGCATCCAGGTATACCTGAGAGTCGTTCGTTGCGGCCATATATTTCAAAAGATATACTGTTGCTTCTGGAGTCATAAAATCAGCATCAGCATTTCCTCTCCCATCGGAGATTGATATTGAATTTAAATCAAGGCCGGTCTTTTCCAAGAAGGTACCTTCTACTTCAAGTCCGTCCCAGAAGCTTCTTTTTCCCTCCTGTACGGCCATCAGGGGCAAAAGAGAATCAGCCTGCATATTCTGGCTAACCTTAAGAATTAACTTTAAATTTTCAGAGAAAGGTGGAGAGGTCAGAAGAGCTACCCTTTCCAGTTTAGAGTAATCCATCTCAGCAGGAAGCAAATTTTCAGGATTTTTACTCTCTATTGATGCATTTACCTTTACTCCCTGACGCTCTAAAGCTTCTATTAGCAAAGCTCTAGCAAAAAAGGAAGGATCATCTACTTTATATGTCTGCACTATCTGGCTTTCTACTGCTGGAATCTGGCCTGAAACTTTTATTACACCTGGACCGCCTTTTGTGATCTCAATTTGAGCAGTTTGGGCAGTCTCGTTTGAATTCTCAAAATTAGTTGTGCTAACATTTGACTCAATCATATAAATCGAAGTTTGAGGGCGGAATTCAACTTCTGCAGCCTTACCTGGCTGTGTGGGTTTAATTATGATATCAATTAAATTATCATTAATCACTATCGGTGTAAGAGTATAATCCTCTGCACTGGCCGGAGGATTAATTTTCTCGAAAAGGCGGTCATCAATTATTACTTCGCCTGAAATATTTTTAATCCCGGCCGCCGAGACCTGTTCAACTAACATATCAAAGCCTGCCAGAGGATTTGTAGCTGTTAATGTAGCATTGCCAAGAGCATTTGCATCTCCATGATCTATATTTGTGTAAGCTATTTTGTCCTCAGGAGTGGTTCTACCTCCCATTGTAAGGTCCCCGCTTGCCACAAGTATAAGATCCCCATTCAGGTTTCCAGAAGAATCTATTTCTCCCCGGGCATATACCGGAGTCTTGAACCTATAATCGGCTCCTATTACATTAAGGGCAGCAGCTCCTGTATAAAGCTTGGTAGTAGAACCAGGAACGAACATTTTTTGCGGGTTCAATTGATAAATAATCTCTCCTGTATCAAGATCCTCTACAAGAAACCCCCAACGCGCATGTTCATATTTTGTATCGTTCATTACTGCTGTAACAGAAGCAGGAAGTGGTTTACCTTTTGGAATATCTGTCTGGTTATTCTTTTCGATCTCTGCAAATGATGGGTAAGCAATATTGAGATAGATTATTCCCAGCACCAGTAAATAGTATAAACTCTTCCTTTTAGGTTTCAAAGCTTTCATACAACTCCCCAGATCTTCAGTTCCCCTACAAATACCAATTAAGTTACTAATCAAGTAACAGATGTCAAACAACTAATCAAATTCTTTGCATTAGAAATGTTGAAATATAAAATTAAGAATAAATTGAAATAAAAAATCAACAAATAAAATAATTAATATTGATTTGTATAATCTAATATTAATATAATTCATTGGCAAAGCTAATAAAAAGGTAAGAATCAAAAGTTCTCGGAGAATCAAACTTCGATTTAAAAAAAGAAAAATTATCTGGAATTATCTGAAACTTTTTCTTTTTGCCTGCTCATTTCCGAAAGGATTTTTATCTTGATTTCAAGTGCAGGAAAAAAATTCGGTTTAAATTCGAGTGCTTTATTACAGTTCTCCAAGGCGTCTTGATATCTTTTCATTTCTAGGAGAACAAGGCTTCTTCCTGCCCAGAGGCCTGGCTCAGCCTGAGCTAACAAAAGAGCTTTATTATAGGTTTCCAGAGCTTCTTCAAACCTGCCAAGCTTTGAATATAAATTTGCAGCACTGGTTAGAGCTTCAAAATAGTCCGGCCTGATTTTGAGAGCAGAATTGTAGGCCTCCAGAGCTTCTTCTTTTCGGTCGAGACTGGAAAGAATTGACCCCTTTCCTGCCCAGGCTTCAGCATATTTCGGATATCTTATGAGAATCTGCTCATAATTCTTAAGTGCCTCTTCACATCTGCCAAGCCTGGCAAGAAGGACTCCTTTATTATCCCAGGCAATTTCAAAAGCCGGTTCAAGCTCAATTGCTCTGTTATAAGCTGAAAGTGCTTCTTCAAGCCTGCCTGCTTCAGCAAGAATTACACCTTTATTATACCAGACCCTATAATCCTCAGGTACAACCTCAAGGGCCTTTTCAACTGAAGCTAAAGCAGGTTCAAATCTTCTGGCTTTATACAGGAGTACGGCTTTTTGAAAAAGAGCTGTTGGATCCTGAGGATTTTTTTGTAGTATTTCGGTACATTTCCGAAGTTCTTCAAAAAAAGGAAGAGTAGCGTAAAGCTCACTGGCGGCTAGAAAAATAGACAGAATCTTATATTCTTTTCCGTTAAAAATAAGTATTTTTGTTCTGGAGTCGTATAGAAAATCAACTTCCCTTTCAGACTGAAACTCTTTTTCGAGTCTCTTTATTTTTTTACTCTCTCCAGCTTTTTCTTCAATATTTTCTTCAATATCTCCTTCAATATTTTCTTTAGTCTTTTCTTCAATCTTTAGTTCTGTTTTTATATTTGGCTCTCTATTCAACTCTGTATCAGGTGCTTTTTTAATTTCTAATTCTTTTTGTGCTTTTAATCCTTTTTTGGTCTCAAATTCTTTTTTTATCCCTGATTTTATTACTTTTTCTAATTTTTCTACTGCTTCTATTTCTTCTATTTTTTTATTCTCTTGGCTTTTTTGTTTTGTTTTTCCCATATGCTTTAATACAGGATTAAAAACAGAGAGGTTTTTTGGAGAAAGTGGGGAATTATTTGAGATAGTAAGGACAGTCCTCAGATACTTCCCTGATTTTTTATCGCTCCATAAAAGTTTGGAAATATTCTCACATTCATTAAGGAATTTTTGCAGACAAAGGCCTTTAGCTTCCTGATTCTCCGAATGCTCAAACGTATTGTAACTTGAAACCGCGGCTCTTGAATTTTTTTTAAGCTTATTCAAGTATTCGTTATAATCAGTAGTACCCGGAAACTCTGAGGCGTAATTCTCCATTTTTAAAACCCTTCTTAGAACCTTTTTTGATTATTTCCCAAATTCTGCCCTATAGACATTTCATTCCGAGAAAGCTCCACAATATGACTTTTTCTTATCCTGTGGGAAAAATTTACTTCTTGAAGCTATTACCAATTTAACTGGAGCTTTAGGTGGCAATTTTGTACCTTTTTTTGGTTCCTGTTTTAAAACATCTCCAACCATGATTCCTACAGGAAGTACTCCCTTCTGCTCAACAACTTCTCCTACTGTGAGCCCTGCTTCCTCCAGAATATTTTTGGCTTTTTCTAAGGGCTGTCTTATAAGATCAGGAACTTCAACAACATCTGCTGGCAAGCCTGATTTTACTTCTTCTTCCTGAGTTTCTTCTTCTTTTCCGAGTACTTCTTCAAGTATATCAATTGCTCCGCTGATACGAATAAGGGTTTCGCTCAAAACACTTTTTCTATCTTCAAGTTCAGAAAGCTTTAATTCGATATCTTTTAAAATTTTCTGTCCGGATTGGTACTCATTTCTGAGTTCAATCAAACGCTGCTCTAACTGTTCTTTCATACCCTGCAACCCCTTTAATTAACCTGTGGATATTATCAATAACTAACAGCTAATAAATTTCTTCTTATATTATAGCCTTTAATTGACAGCTCTTAATTAAGATACTTATGTCTTTTAATTTATTAATCAAACTGGAATCTATAATTTTTTTAAAAAGTCCATGTTTTCTAAATAAAGTTATTTTTTATTTTTATTTTACTTTTTAATTTGATAAAAACGTTTATCCCTGTTTTTATGTTTTTTTATTTTGTTCCACTACTTTATTTGAGTTTTTTTACCTTATTTTTACCTTTATACATTCTTTTATTTCATCTTACTTTAAGCCGCGTCCTTAATTTATATTCCGTTTTTGTTTTGTTTTTTTCTTTTTTCAGGCAGGGACTGAGTTATATAAAATACAGAATGACAGGTAATAAGATAACTCCCATTGCATGCGATTTTCTCACGTTCATAAATGAGGCAAGCATGCCTATTGGAGTCGAGATTACAAATATGAAAAATCCAAAGGGCCCCGTAAAAAGTAATACCATTAACCCAAGCCCTGCTAGGACACATGCACAGAGTTTAGTATAATTGATTTTTTTAAGTAAATGATGTGCATTATTGCCTATCCAGACTGTGGAAAAATAGGAAAACAGCGCAGTCAGCACCATAGCAGCGAAAAAGAGTAAAAGTATTGGAAAGTCAAAAACCTCGGCTCCCAGAATCTCTTCTACAGCAACCATTGCCCCACTGCGGGTTCTCCCAATAATTACAAAAGCTACCAGCCCGAAAATTGCATTTGAGGTATTTACTCCGGACATGGAGATTATAAATTCTTTTGAACTCTCAAGGGTATCTCTTTTACGAGCATAAGGATCTGTGTAGAGAAAAGTTCTTGATAGATGAAGTTCGGGCTCCAGAGCCTTTTTCTTAAGAGGGATTTTGTCAAAATCGGCTTTTATAAAGAGACCTGCCAGAAGAGCTGCAATTGCGGAAGAAAGCCCGGGAAGCCATGCCACAAGAGAACCTGCAGCGCTGCCTGTAACAATTCCCCTGATGATACTTTTTTGGGAAAGCTTAAGTGCAGAAACTGATTCTTCAGGAATTTTCGAACTTGTCATAAGACTGATAATCAGTTGGGAAGCTCCAAAAAGTCCGCTCAAAAGAGGCAGAAGTGCAGAGGCCTCTCCAAAATTAATTATCGGAACCATGAGCTCTTCTTTTGAGAAAGCAAAAAGACCGAGAACTCCTGTTATTAAAAATAATAGCAGGGCATAAAATTTGTATTTATATTTTGCAAGAGGGTTTTGCTTCTCCGGGTTTTGTGAGCTGTCACTATTCTCATCTGCGCCTTTTTCACTTATAAGCATCAGGAATACAATTGAGATTAAAATCAGAGCCATATGTTCTTCAAGGTAAGGGTAAATAGTTTTAAAAAAAAGAGAAATCGGAATAACAAAAAGTAGGGATATGACAACGGAACCTGCACTTCCTAAGGCTGAAAGCCTGACTGCTTCGGCGCCTGCCCCATCAAGCAAAAGCCTGTGCCCTGGAAGAACTGCAAGTGCTGTATCTCCATCCGGAGCTCCTAAAAAAATCGAAGGGATTATATCATGGAAGGTCTGGGCAACCGAATTAGAAATAATAATTATAGCTATGTAAAAAGGAGAAATCCCTTTTTCGGCAAGAAAAGGAGCAAAGGCCACAAGGGCAAGGGCAAAATTATTGTTGTGGATTCCAGGGAGAAGTCCTGATATTATCCCGAGCAAATAACCTGCAAAAACTGAAAAAAATAATAAGGTAAAGGAAATATCTTCCACCAAATTACTCCTGATTATTCCTGTTGACTTAGTTAATTTGAAACCAAAAAAATTATTATTAATCTCAAATTTCTCTAAAATTCAGAGGTTTGATAGCCTTAAAAGGCTGTAATAGATTTTTATTCAGAATATTTTCCCTGGTCTTCCTTCGTTGATTGCTTTTACTCTGCGTACAAGAGCAGGGTGTGTTGAAAGAAGATTGGTTGACCATAACCAGAATCCTTCGGAAGTCCTGGCTTTTTCAAGATATTCTTCGTAATTTACATTTTTATACAGGTGTTCACCTGCAGAAAGAACTATAAGCCCTCTTTTGCCTGAAGGAGCAACTGTAATAGCTATTCTGTCCGAGGTATATTCTCTGGCCCTGCTCAGAGCAGTCCATAAAATATTTTTTAGAATAGGGACAAAGGCAATTGGGAAGATTGCAAGATTATAAAACAGGGTCACGTGTCCGGCCTTTATGTGTGCCATTTCATGGGCAATTATAAACTCCAGAGAATCAAAATCTCCCTCTTTGTATGCAACTTCAACTACATCGGAATAGAAAACCATGTAATTTTTCCTGAAATAAAGCCGGGTTGCAAAGGCATTTATCAACCCCCCTTCCTGGATTAGAAAAGCATCAGGAATTTCTTTCAGATTAAGCTCAAGAGTAAGCCTTTTTATAATTGTGTATAACTCTGGAAATTGGTTTTCCGAAATTTTAACTGCATTTGCCATCATTCCTCCGTAGGTTTGCCCTGAGATAAAAGATAAAAAAACTATTGCTCCCGGCACTACCAGTACATATTCGCTTCCCAATTGCTCAGGATATAAGATCGGAGTCATCATGAGAGTTACATATATAAAAACGCTTACAAGCAGACAAATAATGAACAGAGGTATTTCAGCAGGATGCCGTAAATTTCGGATTTCGTTGTCCAGCAAATTCTTTCCCCCCCAGAAGATAAATTTTCAAAATATACTTCAAATATAAATTTGAGTTTATTGCCCTTTAGTTTAAAATTAAATTTTTGAAGATATTTTTCAGCTTATTTATTTCTTAAATATAATTATTTATCTAATGAATTTACAATAATTAAAAGCTTACAAAAAACTAAATTTGTATTCAAATATTTGAATAAAGATCTTATTGAATATTTTGGCTAAGATTAGAATAGACTTTCAATAATATACCTTTTACTGTTGTACGCAGAAAAGACAATCTGAAAAAGAGAAGACAATTCATTCAATTTCAGAATATTACGGGTTGAGCACATATCGTAGGGTATTTGAAGCCTTCCGGCAGTGTACAAATTTTATTTGAAAAATTTCTCTGCCTGCTGAAAAATAAGCTTTATTATTCTTGTTTATACTTTTACTTCAAAATAAGTGTGTTTGAAATTAAAATCATTTTACCCGATTAATCCTTTTATCAAATTTCCAAATCCAGAGAGATTTCTTCATAAATTTGCAAAAAATTAAGTTACAGTTTTCTTGAAGCCTGTAATTGTTTCAGAGCTTGTTTTAGAGTTTAATATCCTGAATTATTCTAATATGACCTTAATTTTTCACATACTTTTAAACATGCAAATTCCCCCTTTTGCCAAAAAGAGCCAGATAAGAAAAATAAAGATAAGATAAGATAAAATAAAATAAAATAAAATAAAATAAAATAAAATAAATTAAGATAAAATAGATAAGATGGATAAGATCTGGTACCAAAAAATTTGTAGGTTCTAACACTTACTTCTACGTGTCTTCTCAAACAAGATTATTGGAAGACAGGCATTTTCAAAGAACAGCATAATATTTTGTGAAATTTATACGCAACAGTCTTTTAGACGTTTCCTTATAAAAGTAATAAAAAGTTACTTTTTAAAAGGGTTTAATAAAAATTTCATTTTTTTCAATTCTTTTCGGAAGAAGAACAAATTGCAGATGACACTCCATGCTAATAAGTGGGGTATTTATGGTACTCTGCGCTTCCAAGGTAAAATCCAGAAAATATTCCGATGTAAGATCTAGAAAATAGTACTTTTTGCAGGGAATATACTATCTGGGTATAACCAGTAACATATAATATTATTGTACTTTACAGGTTTTTTGATGTCCTATCCTTGTTTTAATGTATGTTGCTCCTGAATCTTTAAAGTGTAATCTATCAATATGGTCCCATATAACAACCCATAAATATTTAGTATAAGAAAAAGGATAATTTAACCAGAAAACTAACTTCTTAAAAAGCGTGAGATTTCCATAGTCTTCTATCCACATAGATTCGCTTAAAAATCCTTTCCAGACAGGAGATTTTTGCATATTTTTCCTTCGTTTGAATATATGACCTAATATAAATAAAAAAGTAAAAGCGACTGCAAATGGTCTTTTAGTCATATTTTTCCCCCACAACACCCATAAATTTATTAAGTAACCTCTTACAGGAGAAAATTTCCTGTAATTAATCACAACTTATCTAAGCTCTCTTTATCTAAGTTATGTAACCCTCTTAAAGTAAAGAAACCATTTTTTTATGGCTCGAGATATTTAAAATTATGTTCTTTCTTCTATTAACTTTTTACTCTAAAAGTTGCTTTAATCAAATTTTGGTTTTTTAGTTGCTAAAGGTATTTTTTAAGAAAAAAGAGAAAGACATAAACTTCCTGCAGCAGTCCTTAGTTATCAGTCCTGAGTTTATCCTTTTCAAATATCAATTTGTCTCATTCAAGCCTAAGGGCTTATATTACTTTATTTTTTTCATAGTATTCAGAATTATGCCGACCCGAAAAAAATATCAGGCTCATCCTTAAAAAATAATAAAAATTTCAATAAATACATTAAGAAGTAAGTGATAAAGAAACGGTATATTTCAGGATTTTATTGTCTTTATACTGTCCAAAATAATTGTTAATAATTTCCCTATAATACAAAACAGAGGCGATCACCATAAATTTATTTGATTTTACACCGGTCTCTAAAGAGGGCGTCTAATGATATCTGAAACCCCAAAACAACTTGAAATAGATTTTCCCCTATCACTGGAAACTGCCAATGAAGAAGATAAAGTAGTTGAGATGTTTGCAAGTATTCTGGAGATTATTGAAAGAGACAGATTAGAGCAAACTTCCTTTTTAAAAAAGCTTGAAATAGAGATTAAACCGGAATTGGGAGAAGTATATGGGGAAGATAAAGTAAATGAAATATTTGCAAATATTCTGGGAATCATTCAAAGAGCCAGATCAGCGCGAAGCCCCTCTTTAAAAATGGAGGATATAGTAAGGGACGGCAGTTGGTATAAAGACGAAATAATATACACGTTCTATGCTGACCAGTTTGGCGTAAAAAATGAATACACTAATAATAGATTTAAAGATTTGATAGAAATGCTCCCTTATCTTAAAGATCTGGGAGTGACAACCCTGTACATTTTGCCTTTTATGGATTCTCCACTGGGAGATGCAGGTTTTGATGTTCGAGATCCTCAAAAAGTTAGACAAGGCCTTGGGGGACTTGTTGAATTTGACCAATTTATGGAAGAGGCAAAAAAATACGGATTTAAAGTCCAGGCAGATTTAGTCTTGAATCATTTTTCGGACCAGCATGAATGGTTTCAGGATGCCTTAAATGGAGATTTCAGTAAGCTGGATTATTTCATATATCGCAAAGAACCCCCCATATATGAACTTTCGGAGGATGGAACAATAATTAAATATATCGAAGAAGATGGAATCCCTCCCTCAGAAAGAAGGATGATTTTTACTGATGCTTGTGAAGGAACTCACTACCGGAGAGTCGATATCGCCGGAGAGAACTATTATCTTTATCATACATTCTATCCCTTCCAGCTCGATATAAACTGGGAAAACCCGGAAGTTCTTTATTATGTATTGGAAAAAATAATAGCTTTTTGGAGCAATAAAGGTATAGATA